>NZ_JBHWIV010000003.1:0-259819 GCF_042731675.1 Kitasatospora sp. NPDC059827
CGGGCCCCCGGCGCGGGGCCCCGGCGCCGACCTGGGCGTCGCGGGGCCCCTTCGCGTCCGGGGGCGGGCTACCAGCCGCGATCGCGCCACTCGGCGAGGTGCGGGCGCTCGGCGCCGAGGGTGGTGTCGTTGCCGTGGCCGGGGTAGACCCAGGCCTCGTCGGGCAGGACGTCGAAGATCTTCTCGTTGACGTCCCGGAAGAGGCTGTCGAAGGCCGCCGGGTCGCCCCAGGTGTTGCCGACGCCGCCCGGGAAGAGGCAGTCGCCGGTGAACACGTGCGGGTGGCCCTGGGGGTCGTCGTAGACCAGCACGATCGCGCCCGGGGTGTGCCCGACCAGGTGCCGGACGGTGAGCCCGACCTCGCCGACCCGCAGGGTGTCGCCGTCCGCGAGCCGCAGCTCGGTGGGTACGGGGATGCCCTCGGCGTCGTGCTCCCCGGCGGCGGTGCGGGCGCCGGTGGCGGCGACCACCTCGGCCAGCGCCCCCCAGTGGTCCTGGTGCCGGTGGGTGGTGACGACGGTCGCCAGGGCGTCCCCGACCGTCTCCAGCAGCACCGGGGCGTCGGCGGCCGCGTCGATCAGCAGCTGCTCGTCGGTGGCCCGGCAGCGCAGCAGGTACGCGTTGTTGTCGTACGGGCCCACGGCCACCTTGCTGATGATCAGGTGGGCCAGCTCGCGCACGTCCGGCGGCCCGCCGACCTTGACCGCTCCGTGGTACGTCATCCGTCCGCTCCTCGTCAGGGTCCGACTGAAACAGGTTTCGGGATCATCCTCGCGCCCTCAGCCCAGCGGGGGAAGCGGGGGGAGGGCGGTGTCGGGGGTGCGGGCCAGGTCGGCGCCGGCGGAGCGGCCGGAGAGCCAGGCGAGCAGGGCGCGGACGGGGCCGCGGACGGTGAGGGCGGCGCCGCCGGTGCCGATCAGGCCCTTGTCCCCGGTGTCCTCGGCGACCAGCTCGACGGCGGGCAGGTCGGCGCCGGCCAGCCTGCTGGCGAGCTTGCGGAACTCGGTGACGGCGAAGACCTCCGGCCAGCGGGCGGGGGTGTAGCCGCCGTCCAGGTCGACCAGGTGGTACTCCAGCTCGCCGAGGCGCTTCCAGACGAGGTCGCAGGCCGGGAAGACCGCGCCCGAGCGGTGGCGCACCTCGGCGGCCCAGTCCTCGGGGGTCATCAGCGCGACGGCCGCCAGGAAGTGCTCGTGGGACTCGCGCAGGTCGGCGAGCTGGGCCTCCAGCGGGCGGGCGGCGCCCTCCTGGATGCCGTCCTCGCGGGCCTGCTCGCTCGCGTACTGCGGGATGTCGGTGCCGGTGCGGGCGCCGGTCAGCAGGTTGACCAGGGAGTCGGCGTTGCGGGAGACGTGGGCGAGTACGTGGCCGCGGGTCCAGCCGGGGAGCGCGGAGGGCTCGGCGAGGGCCTCGGGCGCCAGCCCGGCGACGGTCTCCAGCAGCGCCCGGGTGCCGTCCTCCACCAGGGCCAGGTGGTCGGCGGCGATCGCGGCTGCGGACTGCGGGTCGGTCATCGGATCTGCCTTCTGTACGGGGCGGTGCGTTGCCCGGAGGGGGCTTCGCTCGTTGACCAGCCGACGCTACCGCCCGGTTCCCGGTCCTGAGCAGGGGTTTTTCGGTCCGGGTACGGACGGTCCGGCGGGCGCTGTCACTCGTTCGGGTGGACTCCACTGGACGAAGTCGAGATTCGAACGTCTGAGCTATAGGCTGGCTGCCGCATCCTGGAAGAAGAACACCCCACACACCGCAAGCCCTCTCGTCCGGAGAAAGGCGCCAGAAGCAGTGGCCGACCGCCTCATCGTCCGCGGTGCTCGCGAGCACAACCTCAAGAACGTCTCGCTCGACCTGCCCCGCGACTCCCTCATCGTCTTCACGGGCCTCTCCGGCTCCGGCAAGTCCTCGCTCGCCTTCGACACGATCTTCGCCGAGGGCCAGCGCCGCTACGTCGAGTCGCTGTCCTCGTACGCCCGGCAGTTCCTCGGGCAGATGGACAAGCCCGACGTCGACTTCATCGAAGGCCTCTCCCCGGCCGTCTCGATCGACCAGAAGTCCACCAACCGCAACCCCCGTTCGACCGTCGGCACCATCACCGAGGTCTACGACTACCTGCGCCTGCTGTTCGCCCGGATCGGCAAGCCGCACTGCCCGCACTGCGGCCGCCCGATCGCCAAGCAGTCGCCGCAGGCGATCGTCGACAAGGTGCTGGAGCTCGCCGAGGGCACCCGATTCCAGGTGCTCAGCCCGGTGGTGCGCGAGCGCAAGGGCGAGTTCGTCGACCTCTTCGCCGACCTCCAGTCCAAGGGCTACTCGCGCGCCCGGGTCGACGGCGAGACGGTCCAGCTCGCCGAGCCGCCGAAGCTCAAGAAGCAGGAGAAGCACACCGTCGAGGTGGTCGTCGACCGCCTGACCGTCAAGGAGAGCGCCAAGCGGCGGCTCACCGACTCGGTGGAGACGGCCCTGCGGCTGTCCGGCGGCATGGTCGTGCTCGACTTCGTCGACCTCCCCGAGGGCGACCCGGAGCGCGAGAAGATGTACTCCGAGCACCTCTACTGCCCGTACGACGACGTGTCGTTCGAGGAGCTGGAGCCGCGCTCGTTCTCCTTCAACTCGCCGTTCGGCGCCTGCCCGGACTGCTCGGGCCTGGGCAACCGGATGGAGGTCGACCCGGAGCTGGTCGTGCCGGACGTCGAGCGCTCGCTCGACGAGGGCGCGATCCACCCGTGGTCGGCCGGGCACGCCAAGGAGTACTTCCAGCGCCTGATCGACGCGCTGGCCGGGGAACTCGGCTTCCGCACCGACATCCCCTGGGCCGGGCTGCCCGCCCGCGCCAGGAAGGCGCTGATGTACGGGCACAAGCACCAGGTGGAGGTGCGCTACCGCAACCGCTTCGGCCGCGAGCGCTCGTACAGCACCGGTTTCGAGGGCGCCGTCCCGTTCATCCAGCGCCGGCACACCGAGGCGGAGAGCGACAGCAGCCGCGAGCGCTTCGAGGGCTACATGCGCGAGGTGCCCTGCCCGACCTGCCAGGGCACCCGGCTCAAGCCGGTGGTGCTCGCGGTCACCGTCGAGGACAGGTCGATCGCCGACGTCTCCTCGATGTCGATCAGCGACTGCGCCGAGTTCCTGGGCGCGATGAGGCTCAACGACCGGGACAAGCAGATCGCCGAGCGGGTCCTCAAGGAGGTCAACGAGCGGCTGCGCTTCCTGGTCGACGTCGGCCTGGACTACCTCTCGCTGGACCGCGCGGCCGGCACCCTGTCCGGCGGCGAGGCCCAGCGCATCCGGCTGGCCACCCAGATCGGCTCCGGCCTGGTCGGCGTGCTGTACGTGCTGGACGAGCCTTCCATCGGCCTGCACCAGCGCGACAACCACCGGCTGATCGAGACGCTGGTGCGGCTGCGCGACATCGGCAACACCCTGATCGTGGTCGAGCACGACGAGGACACCATCAAGACCGCGGACTGGGTGGTGGACATCGGCCCGGGCGCCGGTGAGCACGGCGGCAAGGTGGTGCACTCCGGCGCGTTGAAGGGGCTGCTGGCCAACGAGGAGTCGCTGACCGGGCAGTACCTCTCCGGCAAGAGGTCCATCCCGATCCCGGCCGCCCGCCGCGAGCGGGACAAGAAGCGCCAGCTGACGGTGCACGGCGCCCGCGAGCACAACCTCAAGGACGTCACGGTCGGCTTCCCGCTCGGCACCTTCACGGCGATCACCGGCGTCTCCGGCTCCGGCAAGTCGACGCTGGTCAACGACATCCTCTACACCCACCTCGCCCGGGAGCTGAACGGCGCCCGCAGCGTGCCCGGCCGGCACACCCGGATCACCGGCACCGACCTGGTGGACAAGGTGGTGCACGTCGACCAGTCGCCGATCGGCCGCACCCCGCGCTCCAACCCGGCCACCTACACCGGGGTGTTCGACCATGTCCGCCGGCTCTTCGCGGAGACCCAGGAGGCCAAGGTCCGCGGCTACCTGCCCGGCCGGTTCTCCTTCAACGTCAAGGGCGGCCGCTGCGAGAACTGCACCGGCGACGGCACCATCAAGATCGAGATGAACTTCCTGCCGGACGTCTACGTCCCGTGCGAGGTGTGCCACGGCGCCCGGTACAACCGGGAGACGCTGGAGGTGCACTACAAGGGCAAGTCCATCGCCGAGGTGCTGGACATGCCGATCGAGGAGGGGCTGGCCTTCTTCGAGGCCGTCCCGGCGATCGCCCGCCACCTGCGGACGCTCAACGACGTCGGCCTCGGCTACGTCCGGCTCGGCCAGTCCGCGCCGACGCTCTCCGGTGGCGAGGCGCAGCGCGTCAAGCTCGCCTCCGAGCTGCAGAAGCGCTCCACCGGGCGGACGGTCTACGTGCTGGACGAACCCACCACCGGCCTGCACTTCGAGGACATCAGCAAGCTGATCAAGGTGCTCAGCGGGCTGGTGGACAAGGGCAACACGGTGATCGTGATCGAGCACAACCTCGATGTGATCAAGACCGCCGACTGGGTCGTCGACATGGGCCCCGAGGGCGGCTCCGGCGGCGGCACGGTGGTCGCCGAGGGCACCCCGGAGCAGATCGCGGCCTTCCCGGAGAGCCACACCGGCAAGTTCCTGCGGGACATCCTGCCGGGCGACTTCGCCGACGCCCCGGTCGCGGCGCCCGCCAGGAAGGCGCCCGCGAAGAAGGCACCCGCCAAGAAGGCGGCCGCCGCGACGGCCGCCAAGGCCCCGGCGGCCAAGGCGGCCGTCAAGAAGGCCCCGGGCAAGCGGGCCGCCGCGGCGAAGAAGTAGCTCCTGCCCGCCCTGCCGTTCCCGGACGTCCCGCCCTCCTGGACATCCCAGGAGCGGCGGGGCGGGTGCGGCATAGACTTCCGTGGTCCCTCGCAGCAGCAGCACACCGTAGGAGCGCACCGATGTCCGAGGCCCCCGAGACCAGCCCCGCCACCTCCCGGCGCACCCTGCTCTGCGGAGCCGCGGCCGTGCTGGCGGCCGGCGGCACCGTGGCGGTCACCGGCTGCGGCTCCTCCGCCGGCTCCTCGGACACCGGCGGCGCCGCCAAGGGCCCGGTGGACCTCGGCCCGGCCTCGGCCGTCCCGGTCGGCGGCGGCACGGTGTTCCGCGAGCAGAAGATCGTGGTGACCCAGCCGACCGAGGGCCAGTACAAGGCGTTCAGCGCCAAGTGCACCCACGCCGGCTGCATCGTGGACCAGGTGAAGAAGGAGCAGATCCAGTGCCCCTGCCACGGCAGCCGGTTCGGCATCGCCGACGGCGCGGTGCAGGACGGCCCGGCCCCCAGCCCGCTGCCCTCCTACGCCGTCACGGTCGAGGGCGGGAACCTCAAGGTCACTCCGAGCTGAAGCAGTTGATCGACGTGCAGCCGAACTCGGTACGGTGGACCCATGGCTGACCCGAGCACCTACCGCCCGGCGCCGGGCGCGATCCCGACCTCCCCGGGCGTCTACAAGTTCCGTGACGCCCACGGCCGGGTCATCTACGTCGGCAAGGCCAAGAGCCTGCGGCCGCGGCTGTCGTCCTACTTCCAGGACCTCGCCGGCCTGCACCCGCGCACCGCGACCATGGTCACCACCGCCGCCTCGGTGGAGTGGACCGTGGTCGCCACCGAGGTCGAGGCGCTCCAGCTGGAGTACTCCTGGATCAAGGAGTTCGACCCCCGGTTCAACGTCAAGTACCGCGACGACAAGAGCTATCCGGAACTCGCCGTCACCCTCAACGAGGAGTACCCGAGGGTCCAGGTGATGCGCGGGGCGCACAAGAAGGGCGTGCGCTACTTCGGCCCCTACGGGCACGCCTGGGCCATCCGCGAGACCGTCGACCTGCTGCTGCGCGTCTTCCCCGTCCGCACCTGCTCCAACGGCGTGTTCAAGCGCGCCCGGCAGGTCGGCCGCCCCTGCCTGCTCGGCTACATCGGCAAGTGCGCCGCGCCCTGCGTCGGCAAGGTCTCCGCGGACGAACACCGGGCGCTGGCCGAGGACTTCTGCGACTTCATGGCCGGGCGCACCGGCAACTACCTGCGCCGGCTGGAAGAGCAGATGCAGGAGGCCGCGGTCGAGATGGAGTACGAGAAGGCGGCCCGGCTGCGGGACGACATCGGCGCCCTCAAGCGCGCGATGGAGAAGAACGCCATCGTGCTCGCCGACGCCACCGACGCCGACCTGCTGGCCGTGGCCGAGGACGAACTGGAGGCCGCCGTCCAGATCTTCCACGTCCGCGGCGGC
Organism: Kitasatospora sp. NPDC059827; assembly: GCF_042731675.1. Lineage (NCBI taxonomy): Bacteria > Bacillati > Actinomycetota > Actinomycetes > Kitasatosporales > Streptomycetaceae > Kitasatospora > Kitasatospora sp. NPDC059827. The sequence goes on from NZ_JBHWIV010000003.1 coordinate 6,225, forward strand.
CGGGTGCGTGGCCAGCGCGGCTGGGTCACCGACAAGGTCGAGGACGTGGACACCGCCGGCCTGGTGGAGCACGCCCTCCAGCAGCTCTACGGCGGCGCCGGCCCGGACGAGCGCAACGAGTCCGTCCCGCGCGAGGTGCTCGTCCCCGCCCTGCCCGAACCGGCCGCCCCCGTCCGGGAGTGGCTCAGCGGACTGCGCGGCAGCCAGGTCGACCTGCGGATCCCGCAGCGCGGCGACAAGAAGGACCTGATGGCCACCGTGCAGCGCAACGCCCAGCACGCGCTGGCCCTGCACAAGACCAAGCGCGCCTCCGACCTGACCACCCGCAGCCGCGCCCTCCAGGAGATCGCCGACGCGCTGGAGCTGGACTCCGTCCCGCTGCGGATCGAGTGCTACGACATCTCCCACCTCCAGGGCGAGGACGTGGTCGCCTCCATGGTCGTCTTCGAGGACGGCCTGGCCCGCAAGAGCGAGTACCGGCGCTTCCAGATCAAGGGTTTCGAGGGCCAGGACGACGTCCGCTCGATGCACGAGGTGATCAGCCGCCGCTTCCGCCGCTACCTCCAGGAGCGCGAGCAGACCGGCGAGTGGGCCGTCCCGGAGGAGCCCGACGAGGACCAGCCGGGCGACGGCCCGCGCACCGAGGACGGCCGCCCCAAGCGCTTCGCCTACCCGCCGCAGCTGCTGGTGGTCGACGGCGGACAGCCCCAGGTCGCCGCCGCCCAGCGGGCGCTGGAGGAACTCGGCATCGACGACGTCGCGCTGTGCGGCCTCGCCAAGCGACTGGAGGAGGTCTGGCTGCCCGGCGAGGACGACCCGGTCGTGCTGCCCCGCTCCAGCGAGGGCCTCTACCTGCTCCAGCGGGTCCGCGACGAGGCCCACCGCTTCGCGATCGGCTACCAGCGCGCCAAGCGTTCCAAGCGACTCACCGCCGGGGAACTGGACTCCGTCCCGGGCCTCGGCGAGACTCGCCGCCAGGCGCTGCTCAAGCACTTCGGCTCGCTGAAGAGGCTCCGGGCCGCCACCGTCGACGAACTCTGCGCGGTACCCGGCATCGGGCGCCGCACCGCGGAAACTGTTGCGGCGGCGTTGTCGTCCCGTACACCCGCCGCACCCGCGGTCAACACCGCGACCGGCGAGATCATCGAGGACGGGGCTGACGAGGCCGCCGAGCCGGTGGCCGCAGCACCCCAGACCGCACCATCCCAGGAGACGCCATGACGGCCGACGCCGCCCGTCTGTCGGCGCGCCCCGACCCCGCCGGACTGTCCGGGACGGGGAAGGGCGGCCGTGCCGTGCGCGTTCTCCCCAGCAGAAAGACCGAGAGCGGGGAACCGAAGTGACCGTGTCAGACGTGGCCGAGAACGCACCGGAGCTGGTGATCATCTCCGGCATGTCCGGAGCCGGCCGCTCCACCGCAGCGAAGTGCCTGGAGGACCTGGGCTGGTTCGTGGTGGACAACCTGCCGCCGGCCCTGATCCCGACCATGGTCGACCTGGGCGCCCGTTCCCAGGGCAACGTCGCCCGGATCGGCGTCGTCGTGGACGTCCGCGGCCGCCAGTTCTTCGACGACCTGCTGACCTCGCTGGACGAGCTGGAGAAGCGCGGCGTCCGGCTCCGGGTGGTCTTCCTGGACTCCTCCGACGACGCGCTGGTCCGCCGCTTCGAGAGCGTGCGCCGCCCGCACCCGCTGCAGGCCGACGGCCGGATCGTGGACGGCATCGCCCAGGAGCGCGACCTGCTGCGCGACCTGCGCGGCGAGGCCGACCTGGTGATCGACACCTCCAACCTCAACGTGCACCAGCTGCGCGCCAAGCTGGACGCCCAGTTCGCCGACCACGACGAGCCCGAGCTGCGCGCCACCGTGATGTCCTTCGGCTTCAAGTACGGCCTGCCGGTCGACGCCGACCTGGTGGTGGACTGCCGCTTCCTGCCGAACCCGCACTGGGTGCCCGAGCTGCGGGCCCGTACCGGCACCGACTCGGACGTCGCCGACTACGTGTTCCAGCAGCCCGGCGCCAACGAGTTCCTGAACGGCTACGCCGAGCTGCTGCGCATCGTCACCGAGGGTTACCGCAGGGAGGGGAAGCGCTACATGACGCTTGCCGTAGGCTGCACCGGTGGCAAGCACCGTAGCGTCGCCATGTCCGAGCGTCTGACCAAGCGTCTCATCGCCGACGGAGTCGAGACGGTGCTCGTCCACCGTGACATGGGTCGGGAGTAACCGCCGCCTTCCCTGCCGGGCCGCCGGCGGAGCCGGTGGCGGGGCCGAGGAACGCGAGGTGATTGTGGCGGGATACGTGCCCGGGCGACAGCTGCAGAGCAGGACCGCGGAGCGGGCGGCCGGCCCGTCGCCGGGTCGGCCGCGGAGCAGTCCCGCCCGGGCCAATCCGGCCCCCCGGATCACGGCGCTCGGCGGCGGGCAGGGCCTGTCCGCGTCGCTGTCCGCGCTGCGCCGGCTGACCAGCGACCTCACCGCGGTGGTCACCGTCGCCGACGACGGCGGCTCCAGCGGGCGGCTGCGCGAGGAGCTGGGGGTGCTGCCGCCCGGCGACCTGCGCAAGGCGCTGGCCGCGCTGTGCGGGGACGACGACTGGGGCCGCACCTGGTCCGAGGTGATCCAGCAGCGCTTCACCGGCAACGGCGAGCTGGGCGGCCACGCCGTCGGCAACCTGCTGATCGTGGCGCTGTGGGAGAAGCTCGGCGACCCGGTCGCGGCGCTGGACTGGGTCGGCCGGCTGCTGAACGTCCAGGGCCGGGTGCTGCCGATGTCGGCGGTGCCGCTGGACATCGAGGCCACCGTGCGCGGCCACGACCCGGCCCGCCCGGCCGAGCTCACCGCCGTCCGCGGCCAGGCCGACGTGGCCGTCACCCCCGGCACCGTGCAGTCGATCCGGCTGCTGCCGGACGGGCCGCCGGCCGTCCCGGAGGCCGTCACGGCGGTCCGGGAGGCGGACTGGGTGGTGCTCGGCCCCGGCTCCTGGTTCACCAGCGTGCTGCCGCACCTGCTGGTGCCCGAGCTGGCCAAGGCGCTGGTGGAGACCCGCGCCCGCCGCCTGCTCACCCTGAACCTGGCCCCGCAGCCCGGGGAGACCGAGGGCTTCACCCCGCAGCGCCACCTGGAGGTCATCGCCGACCACGCTCCCGACCTCGCGGTGGATGCGATCCTGGTGGACGAGCGCGCCGTCACGGGCGGCGCCTTCGGCCAGGCGGACCTGGCCGGACTGGAGAAGGCCGCCGAGCGGATGGGTGCCGCACTGGTGCTCGGCACGGTGGCCCGCACCGACGGCACCCCGCGACACGACCCGGAGCTGTTGGCAGCCGCGTACGACCGGATTTTCCGGACACATGGAAGGATCGGGCCATGGCGATGACTCCAGCGGTGAAGGACGAGATCAGCCGGCTCCCGGTCACCCGGGCCTGCTGTCGCAAGGCTGAGGTGTCGGCGATCCTGCGGTTCGCGGGCGGGCTGCACATCGTGAGCGGCCGCATCGTGATCGAGGCGGAGCTGGACACCGGCGCGGCGGCGCGGCGGCTGCGCAAGGACCTGCTGGAGATCTTCGGGCACTCCTCCGACCTCGTGGTGATGGCGCCCGGCGGCCTGCGCCGCGGCAGCCGCTTCGTCGTCCGGGTGGTCAAGGACGGCGAGCTGCTCGCGCGCCAGACCGGGCTGGTGGACGGCCGCGGCCGGCCGATCCGGGGCCTGCCCCCGGCAGTCGTCTCCGGGGCCACCTGCGACGCCGAGGCCGCCTGGCGCGGGGCCTTCCTGGCGCACGGCTCGCTCACCGAGCCGGGCCGCTCCTCCTCGCTGGAGATCACCTGCCCCGGCTCGGAGGCGGCGCTGGCCCTGGTCGGCGCGGCCCGCCGGCTCGGCATCCCGGCCAAGGCCCGCGAGGTGCGCGGGGTGGACCGGGTGGTCATCCGCGACGGTGACGCGATCGGCGCGCTGCTGACCCGGCTGGGGGCGCACGAGTCGGTGCTCGCCTGGGAGGAGCGCCGGATGCGGCGCGAGGTCCGGGCCACCGCGAACCGGCTCGCCAACTTCGACGACGCCAACCTGCGCCGCTCGGCCCGCGCCGCGGTGGCGGCCGGCGCCCGGGTGCAGCGCGCGCTGGAGATCCTCGGCGAGGAGGTGCCCGAGCACCTGGCGGCGGCCGGCCAGCTGCGGATGCAGCACAAGCAGGCCTCGCTGGAGGAGCTGGGCGCGCTCGCCGACCCGCCGCTGACCAAGGACGCGGTGGCCGGCCGGATCCGCCGCCTGCTGGCGATGGCCGACAAGCGGGCGGCCGAGCTGGGCCTGCCGAGCACCGAGGCCAACCTGACGGACGAGATGGCGCTCAACTGATCGTTCGCGGTCGATGACCGATCTTCGGTCGGTGTCCGGATTCCGGGCACCGGCCGTCGTCGTGTCCGGGGTCGGACGGGGGTCGGACGGGGATCCGAAATTGGTCAAGACCACTTGACCAGGACCAACGGCCCGGAGGGGTAAGGACGGAGGGCCCCGGAACGCGCCACGCCACGTCTTGCCAGGTGGCGCGATGTGCCCTCCCAGGGTCGGGAGAGGTAGGGTCGTAGGCGGTCGGGGACTTCCCAAATCTCATCCCCGTCGGCTCAGCGCCGGCGTACCTAACGAGGAGATCGGTTCGTGACGATCCGGGTAGGCATCAACGGCTTCGGCCGCATCGGCCGCAACTTCTTCCGCGCCGTCAAGGCCCAGGGCGCGGACATCGAGATCGTCGGTGTCAACGACCTCACCGACACGAAGACCCTGGCTCACCTGCTCAAGTACGACACCACCCTGGGCACCCTCCAGGCCGAGGTCTCGCACACCGAGGACAGCATCACCGTCGACGGCCACACCTTCAAGGTGACCGCCGAGCGTGACCCCGCCAACCTGCCGTGGGCCGCCCTGGGCGTCGACATCGTCGTCGAGTCCACCGGCATCTTCACCAAGGCCGAGGCTGCGAAGAAGCACCTCGCCGCCGGTGCGAAGAAGGTCATCATCTCGGCGCCCGCCACCGACGAGGACGTCACCATCGTCCTGGGTGTCAACGACGAGAAGTACGACGCCGCCAACCACCACATCATCTCCAACGCCTCCTGCACCACGAACTGCGTGGCGCCGATGGCGAAGGTGCTGAACGAGAGCTTCGGCATCGTCAAGGGTCTGATGACCACCGTCCACGCGTTCACCAACGACCAGGTGACCCTGGACTTCCCGCACAAGGACCTGCGCCGTGCTCGTGCGGCCTCGCAGAACATCATCCCGACCTCGACCGGTGCCGCCAAGGCGACCGCCCTGGTCCTGCCGGAGCTGAAGGGCAAGCTGGACGGCACCTCGCTGCGCGTCCCGGTCCCGACCGGCTCGATCACCGACCTGGTCGTCACCCTGGAGCGCGAGGTCACCAAGGAGGAGGTCAACGCGGCCTTCCAGAAGGCGGCGGAGGGTTCCCTCAAGGGCATCCTGGCCTACACCGAGGACCCGATCGTGTCGTCGGACATCGTCAACGACCCGGCCTCCTGCATCTTCGACTCGCAGCTCACCATGGTCCAGGGCAACCAGGTCAAGGTGCTCGGCTGGTACGACAACGAGTGGGGCTACTCGAACCGCGTCGTGGACCTGGTCACCCTCGTCGGTGGCCAGCTCTGACGCAGTGGGAGCTGACGTGATGTAGGGGCGAGGGCCCGGACGGCGACAACGTGCCGACCGGGCCCTCGTTCTGCGTACAAGGACTTCTCAGGCGGCCCCTGCGCCGTGCCGCCTCTGCGCATCAACCATCTCCCCAGGAGACAGAAGAACCCGTGAAGACCATCGAAGACCTGGACGTCGCCGGCAAGCGCGTCTTCGTGCGCGCCGACCTGAACGTCCCGCTGTCGGACGGCCGGATCACCGACGACGGCCGGATCCGCGCCGTGGCGCCGACCATCGCCAAGCTCGTCGAGCGCGGCGCCAGGGTCGTCGTCGCCTCCCACCTCGGCCGCCCCAAGGGTGAGCCGGACCCGCAGTTCTCGCTCGCCCCGGTCGCCGAGCGGCTCGGCGAGATCCTCGGCAAGCCGGTCGCCTTCGCCACCGACACCGTGGGCGAGTCCGCCACGGCCACCGTCGCCGCGCTGTCCGGCGGCGAGGTCGCGCTGCTGGAGAACCTGCGCTTCAACGCCGGTGAGACCAGCAAGGACGACGCCGAGCGCAAGGCCTTCGCCGAGCGGCTGGCCGCCCTGGCCGACCTGTACGTCGGCGACGGCTTCGGCGCCGTGCACCGCAAGCACGCCTCGGTGTACGACCTGCCCGGCCTGCTGCCGCACGCCGTCGGCGACCTGATCGCCACCGAGGTCGGCGTGCTGAAGCGCCTCACCGAGGAGGTCGAGCGCCCGTACGTGGTGGTGCTCGGCGGCTCCAAGGTCTCGGACAAGGTCGGCGTGATCGACAACCTGCTCGGCAAGGCCGACCGCATCCTGATCGGCGGCGGCATGGCGTACACCTTCCTGTACGCGCTGGGCAACGAGGTCGGCATCTCGCTGCTGCAGAAGGACCAGGTCGACACCGTCCTGGAGTACCTGGAGCGGGCGAAGCAGAACGGCGTCGAGTTCGTCCTGCCGGTGGACGTCGCGGTCTCCGCATCCTTCCCCGACACCAAGACCCACGCGCCGGTCGAGGACTTCGCGATCGTCGACGCGGACAAGATCCCCGCGGACAAGGAGGGCCTGGACATCGGCCCGAAGACCCGCGAGCTGTTCGCCTCGAAGCTGGCCGACGCCAAGACCGTGTTCTGGAACGGCCCGGTGGGCGTCTTCGAGCACCCGACCTTCGCCGAGGGCACCAAGGCCGTCGCCCAGGCCCTGGTCGACAGCGACGCGTTCACCGTGGTCGGTGGCGGCGACTCCGCTGCGGCCGTCCGCATCCTGGGCTTCGACGAGAACGCCTTCGGACACATCTCGACCGGCGGTGGCGCGAGCCTCGAGTACCTGGAGGGCAAGACCCTCCCCGGTCTCGCCGCCCTGGAGGACTGAGAAACACATGACTGAGCGTCTCCCGCTGATGGCGGGCAACTGGAAGATGAACCTCAACCACCTCGAGGCCATCCAGCACACCCAGAAGCTGGCCTTCGCGCTGGCCGACAAGGACTACGAGGCCGTCGAGGTCGCCGTCCTGGTGCCGTTCACCGACCTGCGGTCGGTGCAGACCCTGGTCTTCGGCGACAAGTTGAAGATCAAGTACGGCTCGCAGGACATCTCGCGGCACGACGGCGGCGCCTACACCGGCGAGGTCTCCGGACCGATGCTGGCCAAGCTCCAGTGCACCTACGCGGTGATCGGCCACTCGGAGCGCCGCCAGTACCACGGCGAGAACGAGGAGATCGTCAACGCCAAGGTCAAGGCCGCCTACCGGGCCGGGGTCACCCCGATCCTGTGCATCGGCGAGCCGCTGGAGATCCGCAAGGCCGGCACCCACGTCGAGCACACCCTGGCCCAGCTGGACGGCGCCCTGGAGGGCGTCCCGGCGGACCAGGCCGAGTCGATCGTGGTCGCCTACGAGCCGGTCTGGGCGATCGGCACCGGCGAGGTGGCCACCCCGGAGGACGCGCAGGAGGTCTGCGCCGCGATCCGGGTCCGCCTGGCCGAGCTGTACAGCGCCGAGCTGGCCGACAAGGTCCGTGTGCTGTACGGCGGTTCGGTCAAGTCGTCGAGCGCGGCCGGCCTGATGGCCAAGCCCGACATCGACGGCGGCCTGATCGGCGGTGCCTCGCTGGACGCCGACGAGTTCGTCAAGATCGTGCGCTACCGTGAGCAGGCAGTAGGCTAACGCCGCCGCAGCAACGTAGGCTTTGGGGCCGGACCGCCGACAGCGGTCCGGCCCCGTCGCCGAAGATACGAGAGAGTTGGTCCGGTCGTGGTTCTCGGGTTCTCGATTGCCCTGATCATCTTCAGCCTGCTGATGATCCTGCTGGTGCTCCTGCACAAGGGGAAGGGCGGCGGCCTGTCGGACATGTTCGGTGGCGGTGCCATGTCCACCGGTGGCGGTTCGGCGGTGGCCGAGCGCAACCTGGACCGCATCACCATCGTGGTCGGCGTCGGCTGGTTCGCCTCCATCATGGCGCTGGGCCTGGTCCTGAAGTACAAGAGCTGACGCAGCCCTGACGCCCCGTCGCCCGAGCGCCTATCCTGGGACGGTCGGGGGCGGAGGCGATGGTGGCGGAGGCTTAAGTCCTGCTTACACTAGGACGACTTTCGCCACCGACGCGCACCGCGGCGGGTCGGCGCACCAGCACGCAGGGAGTCAGACCGTGGCAAGTGGCAACGCCATCCGTGGGAGCAGGGTCGGGGCAGGCCCGATGGGGGAGGCGGAGCGCGGCGAGTCCGCTCCGCGCAACAGGATCTCCTTCTGGTGCGCCAACAAGCACGAGACGCGCCCCAGCTTCGCCGCCGAGGCCGTCATCCCGGACACCTGGGACTGCCCGCGCTGCGGCTTCCCGGCCGGGCAGGACGAGCACAACCCGCCGGCGCCCTCGCGCAACGAGCCGTACAAGACCCACCTCGCCTACGTCCGGGAGCGGCGCACCGACGCCGACGGCGAGGCGATCCTCGCCGAGGCGCTGGCCAAGCTGCGCGGCGAGATCTGAGGAGCTGACGACAAAGGGCGCCACCCGTCGAGTGACGGGGGCGCCCTTCGGCGTTCCTGCTGTTCCGGCGTTGCCTTGCCGTCCCGGTCGCTGCGGCTGCTGCGGCTGTTACGGCTGCTGCGGTTGTTACGCCGAGGCCGGCGGGTACAGCTGCGGCGGGATCCGTTCGGCGGCGGCGCGGTCCAGCAGCCACAGGGTGCGGCTGCGGCCGTACGCGCCAGAGGCGGGCGCCTGGAGCTCGCCGGGGCCGGACAGGGCCAGCGCGACCGCGCCCGCCTTGTCCTCGCCGGCGGCCAGCAGCCAGACCTCGCGGGCCGCCCGGATCGCCGGGAGGGTGAGCGAGACCCGGGTCGGCGGGGGCTTGGGGGCCCCGCGCACGCCGATCACGGTCAGCTCGGTCTCCCGCACGCCCGGGTGCTCCGGGAAGAGCGAGGCGACGTGGGTGTCCGGGCCGACGCCGAGCAGCAGCACGTCGAAGGCCGGGACGCCGAGCCGGTCGCCCGGTCCGGCGGCCTTGGCCAGCTCCTCCGCGTAGCGGGCGGCGGCCGCCTCCACGTCCGAGCCGTCCACCCCGTCCGAGGCGGGCATCTCGTGCACCCGCGCCGGGTCGAGCGGGACGGCGTCCAGCAGCTCGGCGCGGGCCTGGACGGCGTTGCGGTCCGGGTCGGCGGCGGGGACGAAGCGCTCGTCGCCCCACCACAGGTCCAGCCGGCCCCAGTCGACCGCGTCGCGCGCCGGGGAGGCGGCGATCGCGGCCAGCAGGGCGTTGCCGTTGCGGCCGCCGGTGAGCACCACCGAGGCGGTGCCGCGGGCGGCCTGGGCGTCCACGATCCGGGTGATCAGTCGGGCCGCGGCCGCCTGGGCCATCAGCTCCTTGTCCCGGTGGACGACCAGCTGCGGGGTCGCGGCCGTCATGCGCTGCCCTTGGCGGCGCGCTTGCCCGCGGCCTTCTTCGCGGCGGGCTTGTCCGCGTCGGCGGTCACCCGGGCCGGGTTGGCCACCGCGGCGTCGGCGGCCGCGGCCGCCGCGTCGGCGACGGGCTCGGCCGCGGCCACCGGGGCGGTCTGCTCCGAGGGCTCGCGCAGCCGCTCGACGGACGTGCGCACGGCCGACGAGTAGATGTCGTCCGGGTCCAGCCGGCGCAGCTCCTCGGCGATCAGCTCCGAGGTCTCGCGCCGCTTGAGCGCCACCTGGCGGTCCGGCGAACCGGGCATGGAGAGCGTGCCCATCAGGCCGTCCGGACGGTCCAGGGTGATGTCCCCGTCCTTGGTGCGCAGGTGCACCGCGGTGATGCCGGGGCCGCCGGTGACGACCCGCTCGACCGGCACATTCAGCCGGTTGAGCAGCCACAGGCCGAGCAGCTCGACGCTGGGGTTGTAGGACTCGCCCTCGACCACCACCGAGTTGACGGCGGCCGGCCGCTGGTCCAGCGCGGCGGCCAGCATCGAGCGCCAGCCGGTGATCCGGGTCCAGGCCAGGTCGGTGTCGCCCGGGGTGTAGCTCTGGGCCCGCTGGGCGAGCTGGCCGACCGGGGACTCGGCGGTGACGGCGTCGGTGATCCGGCGCTGGGCGAGCGCGCCCAGCGGGTCCTGCGCCGGGTGCTGCGGCGCGTTGTCCGGCCACCAGACCACGGTCGGGGCGTCCGGCAGCAGCAGCGGCAGGACCACCGACTGGGCGTGCGAGGCGAGTTCGCCGTGCATGCGCAGGATGACCGTTTCTCCGGAGCCGGCGTCCGAGCCGACCAGGATCTCGGCGTCCAGCCGGGTCTCGGCGCGGGCCCGGGGCGAGCGGCCGGCGCGCTTGATCACCGCGAGGGTGCGCATCGGGTGCTCGCGGGAGGCCTCGTTGGCGGCCTTGAGGGCGTCGTAGGCGCTGCCCTCGTCGGTCACGATGACCAGGGTGAGCACCATGCCGGCGGCGGTGGAGCCGCTGGTCCGGCGCGCCTCCATCAGCGCGGCGTTGATCTTGCTGGACGTCGTGTTGGTGAGGTCGATCTTCATGGCCGCCGCCAGCTCCTGCCGTCTCGTGCGAGCATCTCGTCCGCCTCGGTGGGGCCCCAGGTGCCCGCCGCGTACTGGGCGGGCTTGCCGTGGGCGTCCCAGTACTTCTCGATCGGGTCGAGGATCTGCCAGGAGAGCTCGACCTCCTGGTGGCGCGGGAACAGGTTGGCGTCGCCGAGCAGCACGTCGAGGATGAGCCGCTCGTACGCCTCCGGGCTGGACTCGGTGAAGGACTCGCCGTAGGCGAAGTCCATCGTGACGTCCCGGACCTCGAAGGAGGTGCCCGGTACCTTGGAGCCGAACCGCACCGTCACGCCCTCGTCCGGCTGGACCCGGATGACCAGGGCGTTCTGCCCCAGCTCCTCGGTCGCGTAGGAGTCGAACGGCAGGTACGGGGCGCGCTGGAAGACCACCGCGATCTCGGTGACCCGGCGGCCCAGCCGCTTGCCGGTGCGCAGGTAGAACGGGACGCCCGCCCAGCGGCGGTTGTTGATCTCCAGCTTGATGGCCGCGTAGGTGTCGGTCTTGGAGTCCGGGTTGATGCCGTCCTCGTCCAGGTAGCCGACCACCTCCTCGCCGCCCTGCCAGCCGGCCGCGTACTGGCCGCGCACGGTGTGCCGGCCGAGGTCGGCCGGGAGCTTGACGGCGCTGAGCACCTTGAGCTTCTCGGCCACCAGCGCCTTCGGGTGGAAGGACGCCGGCTCCTCGATGGCGGTGAGCGCCATCAGCTGGAGCAGGTGGTTCTGGATGACGTCACGGGCGGAGCCGATGCCGTCGTAGTAGCCGGCCCGGCCGCCGATGCCGATGTCCTCGGCCATGGTGATCTGCACGTGGTCGACGTACGACCGGTTCCAGATCGGCTCGAACATCTGGTTGGCGAAGCGCAGCGCCAGGATGTTCTGGACCGTCTCCTTGCCCAGGTAGTGGTCGATCCGGAAGACCTCGTCGCGCGGGAAGACCTCGTGGACGACCTTGTTGAGCTCCTGGGCGCTCTCCAGGTCGTGGCCGAAGGGCTTCTCGATGACGGCGCGGCGCCAGGAGCCCTGCGGCGGGTCGGCCAGGCCGTGCTTCTTGAGCTGCTGGACGACCGTGGGGAAGAACTTCGGCGGGACGGACAGGTAGAAGGCGAAGTTGCCGCCGGTGCCCTGGGCCTTGTCCAGCTCCTCGATGGTCTCGCGGAGCTTGTCGAAGGCCTCGTCGTCGTCGAAGGTGCCCTGGACGAAGCGCATGCCCTTGGCGAGCTGCTGCCAGACCTCCTCCCGGAACTGGGTCCGGGCGTGCTCCTTGACCGCGTCGTGGACCTCCTTGGCGAAGTCCTCGTCCTCCCACTCGCGGCGGGCGAAGCCCACCAGGGAGAAGCCCGGCGGCAGCAGACCCCGGTTGGCCAGGTCGTAGATGGCCGGCATCAGCTTCTTGCGGGACAGGTCGCCGGTGACCCCGAAGATGACCAGGCCGGACGGCCCCGCGATGCGCGGGAGCCGCCGGTCGGAGGGGTCACGAAGCGGGTTGACGGGGGCGGCCGGGAGGTCGTCCGCGTCCGATTCCGACGTCAACTCGGGGAAATCAGTGCTCACTTGGTGTGCTCCGCTTTCGTGCGCTGGCTGTGTGAGCGGGGGTTCACTTCTCGTTGGCGAACGCGGCCAGCGAGGCGGTGACGGTGTCGAGCAGCTCCTGCCAGGACTGCTCGAACTTCTGCACGCCCTCGTCCTCCAGCACCTGGACGACGTCGTCGTAGTCCACGCCGGCGGCCGCGATGGCGTCCAGGACGGCCTTGGCGTCGGCGTAGTTGGGGACGATGGTGTTGCCGGTGACCACACCGTGGTCGCCGGTGGCGTCCAGGGTGGCCTCGGGCATGGTGTTGACGGTGCCCGGGGCGACCAGCTCGGTGACGTACAGGGTGTCCGGCAGGGCCGGGTCCTTGACGCCGGTCGAGGCCCACAGCGGGCGCTGCGGCTTGGCGCCCGCGTCCTCCAGGGCCTTCCAGCGGGCGCTGCCGGCGGTCCTGCCGTCGACCGAGCCGAAGACCTCCTCGTACGCCTGGTAGGCGAGGCGGGCGTTGGCCAGCGCGGCCTTGGAGCGCAGGTCCTTGGCGTCGCCGCCGATCTTGTCCAGGCGCTTGTCGATCTCGGTGTCCACGCGGGACACGAAGAAGGAGGCCACCGACTCGATCTGGGAGAGGTCCAGGCCCTTGGCCTTGGCGGCCTCCAGGCCGGTCAGGTAGGCGTCGATGACGGCCTTGTATCGCTCCAGCGAGAAGATCAGCGTGACGTTGACGCTGATGCCCAGGCCGATGACCGCGGCGATGGCCGGCAGGCCGGCCTTGGTGGCGGGGATCTTGATCAGGACGTTCGGGCGGTCGACCAGCCACCACAGCTGCTTGGCCTCGGCCACGGTCGGGGCGGTCTCGTGCGCCAGACGCGGGTCGACCTCGATGGAGACCCGGCCGTCACGGCCGTTGGAGGCGTCGTAGACCGGGCGCAGCACGTCCGCGGCGTCGCGCACGTCCGAGGTGGTGATCATGCGGATCGCCTCGTCGGTGGTGACCCCGCGGACGGCGAGGTCGCGCAGCTGGCCGTCGTAGGAGCTGTCGCCGCTGCCGGCGATGGCCTTCTGGAAGATGGTCGGGTTGGTGGTGACACCCACCACGTGCTTGTTCTGCACCAGCTCGGCCAGGTTGCCGGAGTTCAGCCGCGCGCGGCTGAGGTCGTCCAGCCAGATCGCAACGCCTTCGTCGCTGAGGCGCTTCAGTGCGTCAGTCATGGTGCTTCAGTCCTTCGTCTTCTTCTGCTTCGTGGGGTAGTCAGAGGGGCCGGGCCGTCGACGTGCGGGTCTCGGGCCCGGCCGCGGGAACTGCTAGCGGTTGACGGCTTCGAGGGAGCGCAGGGCGTTGTGCGCCTCGGCGACGACGCGCTCGGAGGTCAGGCCGAACTCCTCGAACAGCACCTGGTAGTCGGCGGAGGCACCGAAGTGCTCCAGCGAGACGATCCGGCCGTGGTCGCCGACCAGCTCGCGCCAGCCCTGGGCGATGCCGGCCTCGACCGAGACACGGGCCTTGACCGACGGCGGCAGCACGCTGTCGCGGTAGGCCTGGTCCTGCTCCTGGAACCACTCGAAGGACGGGACCGAGACCACGCGGGTCGCGATGCCCTCGGCCTCCAGGACCTCGCGGGCCCGGACGGCCAGCTGGACCTCGGAGCCGGTGCCCAGCAGGATCACCTGCGGGTCGCCGTTGCCGGCCTCGGCCAGCACGTAGGCGCCCTTGGCGGTGCCCTCGGCGGAGGCGAAGACCTCGCGGTCGAAGGTCGGGACGTTCTGGCGGGTGAGCGCGAGGCCGACCGGGCCGGGGTGGCTGGTCTGGCGCTCGATCACGGTGCGCCAGGCGACGGCCGTCTCGTTGGCGTCGGCCGGGCGGACCATGGCCAGGCCCGGGATGGCGCGCAGCGAGGCCATGTGCTCCACCGGCTGGTGGGTCGGGCCGTCCTCGCCGAGGCCGATCGAGTCGTGCGTCCAGACGTAGGTGACCGGCAGCTTCATCAGCGCGGCCAGGCGCACGGCCGGGCGCATGTAGTCGGCGAAGACCAGGAAGGTGCCGCCGTACACGCGGGTCTTGCCGTGCAGGGCGATGCCGTTCATGGTCGAGCCCATGGCGTGCTCGCGGATGCCGAAGTGGATCGTCCGGCCGTACGGGCTCGCCGACTTCAGCGGGTTGCCCTCGGGGAGGAAGGAGCTGTCCTCGTCGATGGTGGTGAGGTTGGACTCCGCGAGGTCGGCCGAGCCGCCCCACAGCTCCGGGATCACCGCGCCGAGCGCCTTGAGGGTCTCGCCGGAGGCCTTGCGGGTGGCGACGTCCTTGCCGGCGGGGAAGGAGGGGACGGCCTTCTTCCAGCCCTCGGGCAGCTCGCCGGCCTGGATGCGGTCGAACTCGGCGGCCCGGTGGGCGTTCGCGGCGCGCCAGGCGTCGAAGCCCTGCTGCCACTGGTCGCGGGCGGCCTTGCCGCGCTTGATGACCTGACGGGCGTGCTCGATGACCTGGTCGCTGACCTCGAAGGTCTTCTCCGGGTCGAAGCCCAGGACCTTCTTGGTGGCGGCGATCTCGGCGGCACCGAGCGCGGAGCCGTGCGCCTTGGCGGTGTTCTGGGCGTCCGGGGCCGGCCAGGCGATGATCGTGCGCATCGCGATCAGCGACGGGCGGGAGGTCTCGGCCTTGGCGGCGGCCAGCGCACCGGCGAGGGCCTCGACGTCGATGTCGCCGTTGGCCTTCGGGGTGACCCGCTGGACGTCCCAGCCGTACGCCTCGTAGCGCTTGAGGACGTCCTCGGAGAAGGCGGTCTCGGTGTCGCCCTCGATCGAGATGTGGTTGTCGTCGTACAGGGCGACCAGGTTGCCCAGCTTCTGGTGGCCGGCCAGCGAGGAGGCCTCGGCCGAGATGCCCTCCTCCAGGTCGCCGTCGGAGACGATGGCCCAGACGGTGTGGTCGAAGGGGGACTCGCCGGCCGCCGCCTCCGGGTCGAACAGGCCGCGCTCGTAACGGGCGGCCATCGCCATGCCGACCGCGTTGGCGATGCCCTGGCCGAGCGGTCCGGTGGTGGTCTCCACGCCCGCGGTGTGGCCGTGCTCCGGGTGGCCCGGGGTGCGGCTGCCGGCCACGCGGAAGGCCTTGAGGTCGTCCAGCTCCAGGCCGTAGCCCGAGAAGTACAGCTGGGTGTAGAGCGTCAGGCTGGTGTGCCCGGGGGAGAGGACGAAGCGGTCGCGGCCGACCCAGGCCGGGTCGGTCGGGTCGTGGCGCAGGAAGCGCTGGAAGATCAGGTAGGCCGCGGGGGCCAGCGACATGGCCGTCCCGGGGTGCCCGTTACCGACCTTCTGGACAGCGTCCATCGCCAGGACCCGCGCCGTGTCAACCGTGCGCTCGTCCAGGTCGCTCCACTCGAATGCGTTCTTCGGCGCAGTGCTCACCCTGTCTCAGGGCTCCTTCCATTGTGAAGAGTGACCCCGTGAATGGGGACCGGGTCGGCCACGGCGCTGTGGTCCCGACTGTGGATGGTGCCGGTCACGGAGGGTAGATCCCGCTTCTGCGTGCGAGCCTACCGTCCGGGCCGGGGCTCACCCTCCGTGCCGGGACAACCGGGATTTCCGCATGGTGATTCCCACTAGGGCGTTCTGATCCCTTTCGTCCCAGGCTCTCCCGATTCGGCTGGGCGCGCCGCCCGGGTGGTCAAGGCGGGTTGCGGGGACGCGGCGGAGGCGCTTCGTGGCTTCACCCAGTCGGTCGACCCGGGGGAGGGCCGTCCGCCCCGCCGGGGGACCCCGGAGCCGGTTGGGATGTATGGAGCGTCTATGGTGTCGTGGTACGCGCAGAGCGGACGATTCGGGACCCTTCGTTCCTGTGGACGCCTGCGAAGTTTCATCTTCAGTTGGGGTGTTAGTGACCGCCGTCGAAACCCGTCCCGCCGGGGTCACCGGGGCGACTCCTGCGCACCGGCCCATCGGGGCCCGTGTCGGCGCCTTCGTCGCACTGACCAAGCCGCGGATCATCGAGCTGCTGCTGATGAGCACCGTGCCGGTGATGTTCCTGGCCCAACAGGGCGTGCCGAACATGCTGCTGGTGCTCAAGGTCGTGGTCGGCGGCTACCTGTCGGCGGGCGGCGCCAACGCCCTCAACATGTACATCGACCGCGACATCGACGCGCTGATGACCCGCACCGAGCGGCGGCCGATCGTCACCGGGATGGTGTCCCCGCGCGAGGCGCTGGTCTTCGGCATCGCGCTCGGTGTCCTCTCCACCCTGATGCTCGGCTTCGGGGTCAACTGGCTCTCCGCCGGACTCGCGCTCGGTGCGCTGCTGTTCTACGTGTTCGTCTACACGCTGGGGCTCAAGCGGCGCACCTCGCAGAACATCGTCTGGGGCGGAATCGCCGGCTGCATGCCGGTGCTGATCGGCTGGTCCTCGGTGACCGACTCGGTGTCCTGGGCGGCGGTCGCGCTGTTCCTGGTGGTCTTCTTCTGGACCCCGCCGCACACCTGGGTGCTGTCGATGAAGGTGCGCGACGACTACGAGCGGGCCGGCGTGCCGATGCTCCCGGTCGTCAAGGGCAACGTGGCGGTCGGCAAGCAGGTCGTCGCCTACTCCTGGGTGATGGTCGCGGTCTCGCTGGCGGTCTGGCCGCTCGGGCACATGAGCTGGCTGTACCCCGTCGCCGCGGTGCTGCTCGGCGGGTTCTGGCTGCGCGAGGCGCACGCGCTGTACGGGCGGGCCAAGGCCGGGATCGTGGGCGCGAAGCTCAAGGAGATGCGGCTGTTCCACTGGTCGATCACCTACCTGTCGCTGCTGTTCGTGGTGTGCGCGATCGACCCGTTCGTGAAGTAACGCTGGTCTGACATCGAAGAGCCCCGGTCCTGGTGGACCGGGGCTCTTCGCGTTGTCTTCGTGTTGTCACCGGGCCAGTAGCTCGGAGGGGCCGACGTGGTCGTCCAGCCAGTCCTTGAGCGGCTGGGAGGCTTGGAGGAAGGCGGTGATCCGGGTGTGGGCGGTGCGGGTGCCGAGCCACTTCGCGGGCGGCCACTCCTGCCAGGCGACCAGTCCCTTGTGGCGGAGCAGCTCGATCCGCGGGTGGTCCTTGGGGAAGCCGCGCGGGGCGGTCTTGAGGGAGTCCCGGCCGAACACCTGGGGGCCGTCCTTCTCCACCGCGGCGATCACCCGCTCCAGCTCGGCGCCGCTGACGTCCTCGGCGACGGCGGCGCGGTAGCGGTCCAGCTGGTCCGGCGCGAGCTGGTACATCCCGTTGCCGCAGGCCAGGCCGTCGGCGGAGAGCTGGATGTAGCCACCGGCCTCCAGGTGCGCGCCGATGTGCGTCTTGTACGGGGACTTGTCGGCGCTGAACCGGACGTCGCGGTTGGGGCGGAAGATCTTCCCCGGCCCGAACTCCGGCTCCAGCTCGGCGAGCAGCAGCTCCATCGGGGCCCGTACGGCTTCGTCGTACTGCGCCTTGTGGGCCTGCCAGAAGGTCTTGGAGTTGTCGGCCTCGAGGTGCTCGTAGAAGTCCAGCGCCTCGGCCGGCCAGCCTTTGAACGTCATGTTCCGAGTATGTGGCCCGGTGCACAGGGCGCTCCCGTCGCCAGCGCCTCTACCGGTGGGTAGCATGCGGGCATGAGCAGCGCAGAGACCGCCACCGCCGCCACGCCGGACGCCCGCACCGAGCGCCGCGCCAAGCGCATCGCCAAGCACCTGACCAGCTTCGCCCAGCAGCACGGCGGCAGCGCCGACGCGGTCGTCGAGTACGTCGGCGGCGTGGCCACCCGCATCGTCGTGGTCGGCGCCGACGGCGCCTGGGGCGACCAGGTCGCCCCCACCTACGCCGTCGGCCGCCGCGCCGCGGAGCTGGCCGGGCTCACCCTGCACGAGAACTTCGAGGGCGAGCTGGGCCTCAAGGTCAAGACCGGCCCGTACGAGTGGAAGCGCATGGCGGGCATCCAGATCTGACCCCGCAGGCCAGCGCGGACGCGAACGGCCCGGTTCCCCGAGTGGGGGAGCCGGGCCGTCGCCGTCTCGGCCGGAGGAAACGGATCACAGCGGGATGACCCGACGCAGCCGGACGATGTCGGCCATGGTGACGGTGGGCAGGGTGCCGGCGAGGGCGGCGGCGATGATGCGGTCCTGCTCGGGGTCGGCATCCATCTCCGCCTCGCACCACCAGCGGTTCAGGACCTGCTCGACCCGGTCGATCGGGGCCTGCCCTAGCTCGCGGTAGAAGGCCATGCGGCGGGCGCCGGTGAGAGCCCCGGCGATGCCGTCCGGGGTGCGTGGCACACGCGGCGGCGACTCCGGGTGGTGTGCGGGCTGGACGCTCATCCGATCCTCCTGCTGCACGACACCACCGTATCGGTTGTCGCCTCTGCTGTGGCCGCTGTTGTTCCGGGCTCGCGATCGCCCTGGTCACAGCGCCTTCTGGTCGAGCGCTTGGACGGGGTTGCTGGGGCGGTCGAGCCAGGGCCACTGGGTGTTCGCGGTGACGGTGAGGCCGAAGCGGTCCGGTGAGGGGCGGTCGTGCTGCTCCCACCAGTGGTGGGCGGCTTCGACCTCGTCCCAGAGGCGGCGGGGGCCGTGCTGCCAGACGGTGAAGTGATCGCTTTGGCCGTTGGCGTGGTCGACGGCGGCCCAGGAACGGGCGTCGGTGGTCGCGATCCAGAGCCGGGCGGCGACGCCGTCGACGCCCGGCTCGTCCTCCCAGGCGGTCCACACGTCGCCCAGGCGGAGGCCGAGGGCGAAGCGGGCCTCCCAGTGGTCGCCCGTGATGTTCCACGGTGGCAGCGTGGTGACGGATTCCTTCGGTACGTGGTCGTCCCGGACGACATCACGGAAGATCCGCAGGTCCTGCCGCTGGTTGCGCATCAGCATGAACGCTGAGTGCGGGCTGAAACGGCCCTCGGCCCGGTCGTGGCCGACGGTGAGCTTGAGCAGGCCCCAGCAGAGCAAGGGGTTGTCCCAGGGGGTGAGGATGATGCCGCCCGGGCGGGTCTGCTCGATCCAGGCCCAGGGCACGCGGCGGACCGAACAGGTGGAGATGATCCGGTCGTACGGGTGCCGGCGGGGCCAGCCCTGGGCGCCGTCCCCGCAGACGAGGTCCACGTCCAGACCGGCAGCGTTCAGGGCGGCCCAGGCTTGCTCGGAGACCTCGGGGTCGATCTCGATCGAGGTGACGTGCCCGGGGCCGAGGCGGTGGGCCAGCAGGGCGGCGTTCCAACCGGTGCCGGTGCCGACCTCCAGGACGTTCATGCCGGGCCGGACGTCGAGGTCGCGGAGCATGCGGACGACGATCGAGGGGGCCGAGGCGGAGGAGGAGGGCCAGGCATCGGCCGGATCGGCCGATGCCTGGCCGTCGTTGACCTGGGTGACGACGGGCGCGTCGGCGTAGGCCGCCTCGAACCAGCGTTGGTGGTCGGTCGAGAGGGCGCAGGGCTCGTAGCCGCCCTGGTCGTCCTCCAGCCAGATCCGCTCGGGGAGGAAACGGTGGCGAGGGATCGCGGCGATCGCATCCTTCCACTCGCGGGGGACCGGGCCGTCGAGCGCTTCGCCGACGGCCCGGAGCAGGCCGCGCACGGCGGCCTGCTCCGGTCGATGCACGGGGTCCGTCACTTGTCGCCCTCGTCCTTCTTGTGCTTCGGGTCGGGCGCCGGGCGCTGACCGTCGGGGGACGGCTTGCTCGTGCCGGGGTCCTTCTTGCCCCCGTGCTTGCCGCCGCTGGGCTTGTCGGTTCCCCAACCCATGGGTCCTCCTTGAGTGTTGATGCGTGTTGATGCGATTTGGTGAGCCCGGCCGCGCCGCCGGGGCGGCGGCGCGGCCGGGAGTTCAGTGGGCGCGGTTGATCAGGATCAGGGCCGCGGTGATGACGTGCAGGCCGGCGGCGGCGGACACCCCGTAGGCGGCCCAGACCCGGGCGGGGGCGGGGAGGGGCGGGGGCGGCGGCGCATCGTCGGAGTCGGAACTCGGCTCGGGAGGTTGCGAGTTCACCGGGGGTTCGGCGTGGGCGTCGCGAGGTCGGCGTGGACGACCTTGCCGAAGGGGAGGGGCGTGACGCCCCAGTGGCCGTTGGTCAGTTGGTGGACCATCGCCAGACCCCGGCCGGACGTGGCCTCGGGCCCGGCCTGGACCATCACGGGCATCGACCGGGAACCGTCACCGACGAGGATGCGGACGGTCCGGTCGGTGGGGCGGCGGAGACCGACGAGCAGGTGGGTCCGGCAGCAGGTCTCGACGGAGTTGGTGACGAACTCGCTGACGATGACGACGGCGTCGTCCACCAGCTCGTCCAGCTCCCATTCCCGCAGCTTCGCATGCACGAAGCGCCGGGCAGCGCCCACCGATTCGGGCCGGTACGGCAGGCAGATGATCGCCGGTGCGCTGGCGTCGGCCGGGGTCGGCTGAGCGGTCGGCGGCGAACTGGCCCTGAGGTCGGCCTGGTTGGGCCGGAGTGCGGCCTCGAATCCGAAGGGCTTTGGACGTGTCTGTCCTGAAGGCATGAGGAGCTCCGGAGGTTGCTCGGCGCAATCGGCACATCACCTGGTGTAGTCATGGTGGCGCGATTCCCCTTACGATTGCCAGGTCTCAACCTTCGCTGTTCTGCCAGGTCACAGAGGGGGAGCGGCAGTGGAATCGACCGAGCATGACGAGTCGTCATCTCTTGCCATCAGGTTCGGTAACGAGATCCGCAGGTTGCGAAGGGCGAGGGGCTGGTCGCAGGTCCACCTCGGCAAGCTGATGGGCTACTCGCACGGCATGGTCTCGTACGTCGAACGAGGGAAGAAGCCCGCCACTCTTAAATTCGCGGTGAAAGCCGATGAGGTGTTCGAAACCGGCGGCACCTTCGTCGAGTTGTGGCGAATCTGCTCCCGCGCCTCCCTGCTGGAGGGGTTCCCCGAGTACGCGCTCGACGAGGCCCGTGCCACCGAGATCCGACACTTCGAGATGGGCATCGTGCCCGGATTGCTCCAAACACCGGACTACGCCGAGGCGTTCGCCTCGGCCGCCGTCCGGCGAGGCAGCATCGACGACAAGCAGGCGCTGGAACGGCTGGACTTCCTCGCCACCCGCCAGCGGCTGATCGACCGGCACCCGGCTCCTCGGCTCCACTTCGTCCTGGACGAAGGGGCGTTGCGGCGGACCGTCGGAGGGGAGGAGGTCATGGCGAGGCAGTTGGAACACCTCCAAGTCCTCGCCGCCCGACCGAACATCACGATCCAGGTCGCTCCGTTCTCGCTCGCGGAAGAACTGCCGTTCACCATGATGGTCACGCTGCTGACCGTGCCGGGTCGAACACTCCTGGCATACTCGGAGTGCCAGCTGCGCGGCTTCCTCGCACGGGACAACGCGACTGCTCGCGCCTGGGAGCGGGATTTCCACCAGCTCCAGGTGGAAGCGCTGCCGAAGGCCACGTCGCTGGAGATGATCCGCAGTTCGTGAGGCGTGAGAGGAACATCATGATTCCCCCTGTAGACCTGTCCGACGCCGCGTGGTTCAAGTCCAGTCACAGCAACAACGGTGGGTCCTGCGTCGAGGTCGCCCCGAACGTCTCCGGTCTGGTTCCCGTCCGTGACTCCAAGGACCCGCAGGGCCCTGCGCTCGTGTTCCCGGCGGGGACCTGGAGTTCGTTCGTCGCCGGTGTCCAGGCCGGCGAGTTCGGCGAGGTCTGAGTGACCGAGAGCCGCAAGCGGTTCCTCTATGTCGTCGTCTGCGCTTCGGGAATCGCCGACGGCGTGGGCGGACTGATCACCGCCGCTCACGACGAGGGGTGGGAGGTCGGGGTGATCGCGACTCCCAACGCGCTCGATGGCTTCCTGGACCAGGAAGCCATCGAGGCCCAGACCGGCTATCCGATCCGCTCGGCCTGGCGCACACCCGGCAGTTCCCGGCCGCTGCCAGGGGCCGATGCCATCGCGGTCGTCTCCGCCACCTTCAACACGATCAACAAGTGGGCCCTCGGAATCACCGACACACTCGCGCTGGGCATCCTCTGCGAGGCGTACGGGCTCGGCATTCCCGTCGCCGTCCAGCCCTACGTCAACTCGGCCTTGGCCGCTCACCCGGCCTACTCGGAGAGCCTGTCCCGGCTGCGGTCGATGGGTGTCCTGATCGGCGACGCCGTGCCGCACAAACCCAAGTCCGGCGGGGCGCGCGACGAGTACAACTGGGCCCATGTGCTCGACCTGCTCAGGCCTGCTCTCGAAGCGTTTCCGAACGGACTACGTGACGTTCGTGGGCAGGGGCGGCGTGACGGTGGCGGTTCGGCTGTTGGACGGCGAGCAGGCGGCCGAGCTGGAGGGCCAGTTGAAGGAGGTGTTCGCGGAGGCGTTCGCGGAGCCCCCTTACGGCGAGGGGCCGACCGATGTGGAGCGGGCGTTTCGCCGGTTCCGCTCGCAGGCGCGGCGGCGGGGGTTTCGGGCGGCGATCGCCTTCGACGGTGACACCGTTGTGGGCATGGCGTACGGCTACCCGCTGTCGGTGAACACCGGATGGTGGGGCACCCTGATCGATCCCGTGCCCGAGGATCTCCGGCGTGAGGATGGAAAGCGCACGTTCGGGCTCTTCGAGTTGGCGGTTCGACCCGGGTGGCGCCGCCAGGGTGTCGCCACCCGCATGCATCGCGTCCTCATCGAGGGCATCGACAATGCCCGGGTGATGCTGAACTCCCGAGCAGAGGCGACTGCGGCCCAGGCGTCATACCGAGCGTGGGGCTACAGGCGCGTCGGGTCGGCGATCCCTTGGGAGGGCGCGGCCCGGCATGACGTGATGGTCCTCGAACTGACCCGCCCGGCGGCGCGAACATGACGACACTCCACTCTGTTTCCGTTGCGGGGGTGGTGGTGCGGGAGGACGGGCGGGTGTTGGCGATCCGGCGGGCTGACAACGGGGCGTGGGAGCCGCCGGGTGGCGTGCTGGAGTTGGATGAGGGCATCGAGGACGGAGTGTGCCGGGAGGTCTACGAGGAGACCGGGATCCATGCTGGTGTGGAGCGGCTGACCGGGGTCTACAAGAACCTGCGGCGAGGGGTTGTCGCGCTCGTCTTTCGCTGTCGGCCTGAGGGCGGAGAAGTGCAGCTCTCGGATGAATCGATTGAAGTCGGCTGGCTCACGGCGGACGAGGTATCCGAGCGCATGGCAGAGGCCTATGCCGTGCGTGTCCTGGACGCGCTTCGAGAGGATTCGGCACCGAGCATCCGTACGCACGATGGACGGCGGCTGTTGTGACACAGCGACGGCCCCCATCCGAACTCGGATGGGGGCCGTCGCGACGGTGCTCAGACTGTGGCGGGCTGGGGGGTCTGCGTGGGCAACTGGTCGGCGACCGCCTCGGCCTCGCGGGTGCGGAGGGCGAGGGGGATGCGGAGGGCGGCGATCCACGTCAGGCTCGCGCCCAACATGTGCAGGCCGACCATGAGTTCAGGGGCATCCGTGAAGTACTGGATGAAGCCGAGGACGCCCTGGAGGAGCAGGACGATCAGCAGTTCCCTGGTGCGGGCCTTGGCTGCGGGCGGGGCCTTCACGGCTGCGAAGACGAAGATCATCGCGATGGTGAGGCCGACCGAGACGAAGGCGAAGTCGGCGTGGAACTGGGCCAGCCTGTCGTAGTCGATCGGGATGCGGGGGACGATCTTGTTGTCCTGCGGGGTGCCCGGGTGGTGGCCCGCGCCGGTAACCAGGGTGCCCGCCGCGACCAGGAGGCCAACTACGGTGACCAGGACGTAGGAGAGCTGGTGGATGGGACGGGCTACCGCGAGCTTGGGGGCGCCGTCTCCTTCGTTGCTGCGCTCCCACATCAGCAGGGCGACCCAGACCAGCGCCATCGCGGCGATCATGTGCAGCGCCACCGTGTACGGGTTGAGGCCCGTCAGCACCGTGATGCCGCCGAGGACCGCGTTGCTCATCACGATCCAGAACTGGGCCCAGCCGAGCTTGGTCATGCTGCGCCGCCACGGCCGGTGGCAGCGCGCCGCCAGGATCGCCCAGCCGACCGCCGCGCTCAGCACGTACGTCAGCATCCGGTTGGTGAACTCGACGATGCCGTGGAAGCCCATCTCCGCGGTGGGCGTCAGGCTCTCGGCGGTGCAGCGGGGCCACGTCGTACAGCCGAGGCCGGAGGCGGTGAGCCGGACGGCGCCGCCGGTGACGACGATCACCACGCTCATCACCAGCGCGGCGAACGTGGCGCGCCGGACCATCGCGGCGGAGGGCTGCCAGCGCTCGGCGAGCAGGGAGAAGGGGTTCAGCACGCGCTCCATCGTAGGCGGCCTTACGGGCGATCTTGGGGCGGGGCGCGGGGTGCGGCCGCCGGTGATCAAACCGGACTGTTCGGACAAGGCGGTCAGTGGTCTTGACCATTCACCCGTTTGGCCGAAAGAGTGCGGATTGGTCCATACCTTTTTCGGGCCTCTCCCACTCCTCCCGCACAAGCGGAGACCCGCACATGCGCATATCCACCTCCGCCGCCGCGCTCGCGGTCGGCGGCTCGCTCGCCCTGGCCGGACTGATCGCCCCGGCCGCCCAGGCCGTCGGCACCACCGGCGCCACCGGCACCGACCAGGAGTGCCGCAGCCTCGGGGTCGCCAACCTCTACGGCGAGTTCATCGAGGGCGACGACACCCACACCCCCGACGCCGAGGGCGCCGTCGCCGTCGGCGGCAACGCGAACTTCACCGGCGGCTTCTCCGTCGGCCAGGAGCTCACCGCCGCCGAGGTCGACGCTCTGCCCGGCAAGAACGCGCTGGTCGTCGCGGGCAAGATCACCGGCCACAACACCCAGGTGATGAAGGGCAACGGCGTCTACGGCTCGAAGGCCGACGGTGCCGTGGTCGAGGCCCACCAGGGCAAGATCACCCAGGGCGCCTCGCCGATCGACTTCAAGGCCGAGTTCGCCAAGCTGCGCGCCGCCTCCACCGCGCTGGCCGCCGTGCCGCAGACCGCCGGGGCGACCGTCCAGGCCGACGGCGGCAAGCTGACCTTCACCGGCGGCGACGCCAAGTACAACAGCTTCACCGTCGACGCCGGGAAGCTCCAGGGCGCCAAGGGCGTCTACGTGAAGGTCCCGGTCGGCGCGGTGGCCGTCATCAACGTGACCGGCGGCTCGTACGACATGGCCGCGGCCGGGACCAGTGGCTTCTTCCTCTGGGACGCCGGAAAGTCGGACTTCGTGCTGGACGACAAGCTGCAGAGCGCGTCGAACGGGGCCATCCGCTCCAAGCTGCTCTGGAACTTCCCGACCGCGACCAAGGTGACCAAGAAGGGCGACGCCGCCTGGGCCGGCTCCGTGCTGGCACCGAACGCGGCCGTCTCGCTGAACACCCCGGGTGTCAACGGCCAGCCGCCGTCCGGCGGTGCGCCGATCAACGGCTCGGTGATCGCGGCCTCGCTGACCGGTACCTCCGGCGCGGAGACCCACCACTTCCCCTTCACCGGCTGCCTGCCCGGCACCACCGTGCCGACCACCCCGGCCACGCCGCCGGTCACCCCGCCGGTGACACCGTCCGGCACGCCGACCACTCCGGTGACGCCGAGCGCCTCGACCGGCCCGTCCGGCTCCCCGAGCACCCCGGTGACCGGCAAGCCGAGCCCGAGCGGCTCGGCCAGTCCGTCCGCCTCCTCCTCGGCGGCCGTGCCGGGCGGTGCTTCGGCCAGCCCGTCCGCGTCCGCGAACGAGGGCGGCAACCTGGCGCACACCGGCTCCGGCCCCGTTCTGCCGCTGGCCATCGGCGGCGCCGTCGTCCTGGCGGCCGGTGGCGGGATCGTGGTCGCGGCCCGGCGCAAGGCCGCGAAGCGGGCCTGAGAGGTCCGAAAGGCCTGAGTGTTCCGACTGTTCGTCGACGTGTCGACAGGGCGCCCCCGGTGATTGAACCTGATCACCGGGGGCGCCGTTGTTCTGAAAGTGACCAAGTTCATTCAAGTGTGCCGAATTCGCGTTCTGCGAGGTGGCGGCTGTGATGGGCTGGTCGAGCACATCCAAGAACGCACGGACAGACGAAATCCGGTCGTACGGCGGGGTGTGGCGAGGTGCGGAAGTGCCGGTAGAGTCCCCCGGACATGTCGTAGTGGGCCACTGCGAACCACTTCAACCCGCCTGCTGCGTACGACCGTTCGGAGGGGAACAGGGTAATGGCGCGACAGCAGCGGCACATTCGGATGGGCGCGGCGGCACTCGCCGGTACGGCGGCGGCCGGAATTCTCCTGCCGCTGGCACTGGCCACCAACGCCTCGGCGCACGTGCCGACCTGGTCGGTGACCTGCGACAAGGTCGTGGTCGACCTGATCAACTACAGCCCCAAGGCCGACGTGAAGAACACCGTCAGCCTCACCATCGGTGACGAGAAGGTCGTGGACGCCCAGGGGTTCCCGGCGGAGTTCCACGGCAAGTACCCGGTGAAGGACCACGACGCCCCGATCGTCGCCCACCTGGTGGTCAAGACCACCGAGACCCCGGCGGAGAAGGGGTGGAACATCGACGAGACCAAGACCATCGCGCCGTGCCACACCCCGACCCCGACGCCCACCCCGACCCCCACCAAGACGCCCACCCCCACGCCGACCCCGACGCAGACGCCGACCGGCACCCCGTCGGCGACGCCCACCCCGAGCGGGACCCTGTCGGCCACCCCGACCCCGACCCCCAGCCGGACGACCCCGGCCGCCCCGGCCCCGGCGCCCAGCACCAGCGCCCCGGCGCTGGCCCAGACCGGTGGCAATGACGCCACCCCGATGATCGCGGCGGCCGGCGGCGGCGTGCTGCTGGTCGGCGGCGCGCTCGTGCTGCTCGCCCGCAAGCGTCGCGGCGGCACCCAGGGCTGACCCCCGGTGACCGGCTAGAACACCTGACGCCCCCGACCTCAACAGGTCGGGGGCGTCAGGCGTTGACGGGGAGGCGGCCACTCCCGGTGGCCACTCCTGGCTGCTGCTCCGGGTGGCTGCTCCGGGTGGCTACTCCCAGCGGAAGAACCGGGCGGCCGCGGCCAGCCCCAGGACGGCCCAGCCGGCCAGGATCCCGAGGTCCGACCAGGGCACCCCGGCGCCGTGCTGGAGCACCGAGCGCAGCCCGTCCGAGAGCGCCGAGATCGGCAGCAGCTCCAGCGCCGACCGCACGGCGTCCGGGAACTTGCTCAGCGGCACGATCACCCCGCCGGCCAGCAGCAGCAGGATGAACACCAGGTTGGCGGCGGCCAGGGTGGCCTCGGCCTTGAGGGTGCCGGCCATCAGCAGGCCGAGCCCGGAGAAGGCGGCGGTGCCGAGGACCAGCAGGGCGGCGACGGCCAGCGGGTTGCCGTGCGGGGACCAGCCGAGGGCCAGGGCGATCACCGACAGCAGGGCGACCTGGAGGATCTCCGTCACCAGGACGCAGCCGGTCTTGGCGGTGAGCAGCGTCCAGCGCGGCAGCGGGCTGGCGCCGAGCCGCTTGAGCACGCCGTAGCGGCGCTCGAAGCCGGTGGCGATGGCCTGTCCGGTGAAGGCGGTGGACATCACGGCCAGGGCGAGCAGGCCGGGCGCCAGGAAGTCGACCCGCTTGCCGGGGCCCTCCACGGTGACGACGTCCACGGCGGAGAACAGCACCAGCAGCACGGTCGGGATGACCACGGTGAGCAGCAGCTGCTCACCGTTGCGCAGCAGCATCTTCGTCTCGAAGGCGGTCTGGGCGAGCAGCATCCGGCCGACGGGTGCGGCACCGGGCTTCGGCGCGTAGTCGGTCGTGGTGGTCACGAGCGGAGCTCCCGTCCGGTCAGGTCGAGGAAGACGTCTTCGAGGCTGCGGCGCTGTACGGCCAGCCGCTCGGGCAGGATGCCGGAGGCCGCGCACCAGCCGGTGACGGTGGCCAGCAGCCGGCTGGGGTCGAGGGGTGCCTCGACGCGGTAGCTGCCGGGGGCGGTCTCGGTGGCGGTGGTGCCGGCGGGCAGTTCCTTGAGCAGCGGGCCGAGGTCGAGGCCGGGCGGGCCGTCGAAGCGCAGGGCGTCCTCGGCGCCGCCGCGGCACAGCTCGGTCACGGTGCCGTCGGCGATGACCTTGCCGCGGTCGACGACGGCGACGCGGTCGGCGAGCTGTTCGGCCTCGTCCATGTGGTGGGTGGTGACGACCACGGTGACGCCGTCCCGGCGCAGGTCGCGGACCAGGTCCCAGGTGGCGCGGCGGGCCTGGGGGTCGAGGCCGGCGGTGGGCTCGTCGAGGAAGACCAGTTCGGGGCGGCCGACCACGGCCATCGCGAGGGCGAGCCGCTGCTGCTGGCCGCCGGAGAGCCGGCGGTAGGTGGTGCGGCCGCAGGAGCCGAGGCCGAGGCGCTCGACCAGGGCGTCCACGTCCAGCGGGTGGGCGTGCAGTTTGGCGGTGTGCCGGAGCATTTCGACGGCGCGCGCGCCCGCGTACACGCCCCCGGACTGGAGCATGACGCCGATCCGGGGCCGCAGGGCGGCGCTGTGGGCGACCGGGTCGAGGCCGAGGACGCGGACGGTGCCGGCGTCGGGGCGGCGGTAGCCCTCGCAGGTCTCGATGGTGGTGGTCTTCCCGGCGCCGTTGGGGCCGAGGACGGCGGTGATCGCGCCGGTCGCGATGGTCAGGTCGAGGCCGTCCACCGCGACCTTGTCGCCGTAGCGTTTGACCAGCCCGGAGACCTGGACCGCGGGTTCGGAATGCATACCGGCGAGTCTAAGAGGACCGAACACCCGGGCCGAACGCCCGGTCCGGAGACCGGCCTTGGTGATCATCGATGCAGGTCAGGTAAGGCTTACCTGCGTGACAGATGACACGAGTGAGGCCTGCATCACGGCTTGTCCTGCCGGAAGTAATTACGCAACACTGGTGTTGTGAAAAACATGCGCGAGCACACCCCGCAGCAGGAGGCCGAGTCGGCCCCCGGCTGCGACGTGCCCGTGACGGCCGCCGAGGTGCTGCTGGAGGGCCACCGGGCCACCCGGGACCGGGTCGCCCGGTCGATCCTGGACCACGGCCCCTCCTCCGCCGCCGACCTGGCGACCAGGCTCGGCCTCACCGCCGCCGCCGTCCGCCGCCACCTCGACGGCCTGGCCGCCGCCCGTCTGGTCGAGTCCCGCGAACAGCGGGTCTACGGCAGCCGGGGCCGGGGCCGCCCGGCCAAGGTCTTCGCCCTCACCGACGCCGGCCGGGACGCCTTCTACCAGGCGTACGACCAGCTCGCCGCCGACGCGCTGCGCTGGATCTCCGACGCGGTGGGCGGCGGCAAGGCGGGCGAGGAGGCGGTCGCCGCCTTCGCCCGCGCCCGGTTCGGCAAGCAGGGCGAGAAGTACCGGGAGACACTGCGGGGGGCCGAGGCGCAGGAGCGTCCGGAGGCCCTCGCCCAGGCGCTGAGCGCGGACGGGTACGCTGCCACGGTGCGGCGTGTCCCGTCGGCCGTGGCCAAGGCCCCGGCGGGCGCCCAGCTCTGCCAGCACCACTGCCCGGTCGCGCACATCGCCGAGCAGTTCCCGCAGCTCTGCGAGGCGGAGACCGAGGTCTTCTCCCAGCTCCTGGGCACCCATGTGCAACGGCTGGCCACCATCGCCCACGGCGACGGGGTCTGCACCACCTATGTGCCGGCACCCGGTGCCGCATCGTCGCCTGCCCTGCCCCCGGCGGGCCGCGGTTCCGATGCAGTGCCGACTGCCAGCACATGAAAACTCCGCGTCCACCGAAGATTCAGCGTCCGCGCGTTAGGAAGCTCGCATGACTGACACCGTTTCGCACCCCGAGCTCGAAGGCCTCGGCAATTACGAGTACGGCTGGGCCGACCCGGACGCCGCCGGCGCCGCGGCCAAGCGCGGGCTCAGCGAGGAGGTCGTCCGCGACATCTCGGCGAAGAAGAACGAGTCCGAGTGGATGCTGAACCTGCGGCTCAAGGGCCTCAAGCTGTTCGGCAAGAAGCCCATGCCGACCTGGGGCTCCGACCTCACCGGCATCGACTTCGACAACATCAAGTACTTCGTGCGCTCCACCGAGAAGCAGGCCGAGTCCTGGGAGGACCTGCCCGCGGACATCAAGGCCACCTACGACCGGCTGGGCATCCCGGAGGCGGAGAAGCAGCGCCTGGTCGCCGGTGTCGCCGCCCAGTACGAGTCCGAGGTCGTCTACCACCAGATCCGCGAGGACCTGGAGGAGCAGGGCGTCCTCTTCCTGGACACCGACACCGCGCTGCGCGAGCACCCGGAGATCTTCAAGGAGTACTTCGGCACCGTCATCCCGGCCGGCGACAACAAGTTCGCCGCGCTGAACACGGCGGTGTGGTCCGGCGGCTCGTTCATCTACGTGCCGAAGGGCGTGCACGTGGACATCCCGCTCCAGGCCTACTTCCGGATCAACACCGAGAACATGGGCCAGTTCGAGCGGACGCTGATCATCGTCGACGAGGACGCCTACGTCCACTACGTCGAGGGCTGCACCGCGCCGATCTACTCCTCCGACTCGCTGCACTCGGCGGTCGTCGAGATCATCGTCAAGAAGGGCGGCCGCTGCCGCTACACGACCATCCAGAACTGGTCGAACAACGTCTACAACCTGGTCACCAAGCGCGCCGTGGCGTACGAGGGCGCGACCATGGAGTGGGTCGACGGCAACATCGGCTCCAAGGTCACCATGAAGTACCCGGCCGTCTACCTGATGGGCGAGCACGCCAAGGGCGAGACCCTGTCGATCGCCTTCGCGGGCGAGGGCCAGCACCAGGACGCCGGCGCCAAGATGGTGCACATGGCGCCGAACACCTCCTCCAACATCGTCTCCAAGTCGGTGGCGCGCGGCGGCGGCCGGACCTCCTACCGCGGTCTGATCGAGATCGGTGAGGGCTCCAAGGGCGCCAAGTCCAACGTGCTGTGCGACGCGCTGCTGGTCGACACCATCTCCCGCTCGGACACCTACCCGTACGTGGACGTCCGCGAGGACGACGTGTCCATGGGCCACGAGGCGACCGTCTCCAAGGTCAGCGAGGACCAGCTGTTCTACCTGATGAGCCGGGGCATGACCGAGTTCGAGGCGATGGCGATGATCGTCCGCGGCTTCGTCGAGCCGATCGCGCGCGAGCTGCCGATGGAGTACGCGCTGGAGCTCAACCGGCTGATCGAGCTGCAGATGGAGGGCGCGGTCGGCTGACGACCGGCCGAACCGCCGCCATCCATCCGGATTTCCTGAGGAAGAGAGCACTACGAACAGCCATGGCTGACGTTCAGAACACCACCGGCTCCACCACCGCCGGTTCGATCGAGGTCGGTACCGCCGGCGCGGGCGAGCAGCTCGCCGGCCCCGGCACCGGCCGGACCAGCGTCCACCAGCCGATCGACGCGCGCGTCGCGGTCAAGCCGTCCTTCGACGTGAACGACTTCCCGGTGCCCACCGGCCGCGAGGAGGACTGGCGGTTCACCCCGCTGCACCGCCTCGCCGGCCTGCATGACGGCACCGCCGCCGCCGGTGAGCGGGGCGAGGACAAGGTCGAGTTCGCGCTGCCGGACGGCGTCACCGCCGAGACCGTCGGCCGCGACGACGCCCGGCTGGGCAAGGCCGGCACGCCGGTCGACCGGGTCGCCGCGCAGGCGTTCAGCGCGTTCGAGCAGGCCCTGGTGGTCACCGTCCCCAAGGACGCGGTGCTGACCGAGCCGGTCAGGATCGACGTGCGCGCCGAGGGCGGGGTCCGCTTCGCCCACGTGGTGATCGACGTCAAGCCGTTCGCCGAGGCCGTCGTGGTGCTCAACCACGAGGGCACCGGCACCCGGGCCGCCAACGTCGAGCTGCTGGTCGGCGACGGCGCCAAGCTCACCTTCGTCTCCGTCCAGGACTGGGACCGGGACGCCGTCCACGTCGCCCAGCAGAGCGCGCTGGTCGGCCGGGACGCCTCGTTCAAGTCCGTGGTCGTCACCTTCGGCGGCGACCTGGTGCGCCTCCACCCGCGGGTCAACTACGCGGCCCCCGGCGGCGAGGCCGAGCTGTTCGGCCTGTACTTCGCCGACGCCGGCCAGCACCTGGAGCACCGCCTGGTCATCGACCACGACACGCCGCACTGCCGGTCGAACGTGGCGTACAAGGGCGCGCTGCAGGGCCAGGACGCCCACGCGGTCTGGGTCGGCGACGTGCTGATCCGCGCCGCCGCGCTCGGCACCGACACCTACGAGCTCAACCGGAACCTGGTGCTGACCGACGGCGCCCGGGTCGACTCGATCCCGAACCTGGAGATCGAGACCGGCGAGATCGTCGGCGCCGGCCACGCCTCGGCGACCGGCCGCTTCGACGACGAGCAGCTGTTCTACCTGATGGCCCGCGGCATCCCGGCCGACGAGGCCCGCCGTCTGGTGGTCCGCGGCTTCTTCGCCGAGCTGCTCCAGCAGATCGGGGTCGCCGAGGTCCAGGAGCAGCTCCTGGTGAAGATCGACGCAGAGCTGGAAGCGGCGGTCTGATCCCGATGAGCTTCCTGCGTGCCTGCGCGCTGAGCGACCTCCAGGAGGACGTGCCCAAGCGCGTGGACCTCAACGGCGTGCCGGTCTCGGTCGTCCGCACCGACGAGGGGGTGTTCGCGATCAACGACACCTGCTCGCACGCGAACGTCTCGCTCTCGGAGGGCGAGGTCGAGAACTGCATGATCGAGTGCTGGCTGCACGGCTCCAGCTTCGACCTGCGCACCGGCAAGCCCTCCGGCCTGCCCGCCACCAAGCCGGTCGCTGTCTACCCCGTAAAGATCGAAGGGGACGATGTGCTCGTCTCCGTCAACCAGGAGTCCTGAGTACACATGGCAACCCTTGAAATCCGCGACCTGCACGTCTCCGTCGACGCCGAGAACGGCCCGCGCGAGATCCTGAAGGGCGTCGACCTGACCGTGAAGCAGGGCGAGACCCACGCCATCATGGGTCCGAACGGCTCCGGCAAGTCCACCCTGGCCTACTCGCTGGCCGGCCACCCGAAGTACACCGTCACCGGCGGCACCGTGCTGCTGGACGGCGAGGACGTCCTGGAGATGTCCGTCGACGAGCGCGCCAAGGCCGGCGTCTTCCTGGCCATGCAGTACCCGGTCGAGGTCCCCGGCGTCTCGGTCTCCAACTTCCTGCGCACCGCCGCCACCGCCGTCCGCGGCGAGGCCCCCAAGCTGCGGCTGTGGGTCAAGGAGGTCAAGGAGGCGATGGCCGCCCTGCAGATGGACCCGGCGTTCGCCGAGCGCAACGTCAACGAGGGCTTCTCCGGCGGTGAGAAGAAGCGCCACGAGATCCTCCAGCTGGAGCTCCTCAAGCCGAAGATCGCGATCCTCGACGAGACCGACTCCGGCCTGGACGTCGACGCGCTGCGCATCGTCTCCGAGGGCATCAACCGGGTCCGCTCCACCGGCGAGGTCGGCACCCTGCTGGTGACCCACTACACCCGCATCCTGCGGTACATCAAGCCCGACTACGTCCACGTCTTCGCGGGCGGCCGCATCGTCGAGTCCGGCGGCGCCGAGCTGGCCGACAAGCTGGAGAACGAGGGCTACGAGGCGTATGTGAAGGGGGGCGCTTCCGAGTGACCCACGCTTTTACGGGACTGCTGGACACCGACGCGATCCGCAAGGACTTCCCGGTCCTGCAGCGTCTGCTCCACGAGGACAAGCCGCTCGTCTACCTGGACAACGCGGCCACCTCGCAGAAGCCGCGCCAGGTGCTCGAGGCGCTGACCGGCTACTACGAGCGGCACAACGCCAACGTCCACCGCGGCGTGCACGTGCTCGCCGAGGAGGCCACGGCGCTGTACGAGGGCGCCCGCGACAAGGTCGCGGCCTTCGTCAACGCGCCGAGCCGCAACGAGGTGATCTTCACCAAGAACGCCTCCGAGTCGCTCAACCTCGTTGCCAACATGCTCGGTTGGGCCGACGAGCCGTACAAGGTCGACGCCGACTCCGAGATCGTGATCACGGAGATGGAGCACCACTCCAACATCGTCCCGTGGCAGCTGCTCTCGCAGCGCACCGGTGCGAAGCTCAAGTGGTTCGGGCTCACCGACGAGGGCCGGCTCGACCTGTCCGACATCGACGAGCTGATCACCGAGAAGACCAAGGTGGTCTCCTTCACCCTGGTCTCCAACCTGCTCGGCACCGTCAACCCGGTCGAGACGATCGTCCGCAAGGCCCAGTCGGTCGGCGCGCTGGTCGTCATCGACGCCTCGCAGGCCGCGCCGCACATGGTGCTCGACGTCCAGGCGCTGGAGGCCGACTTCGTCGCCTTCACCGGCCACAAGATGCTCGGCCCGACCGGCATCGGCGTGCTCTGGGGCCGCCAGGAGCTGCTGGAGGACCTCCCGCCGTTCCTCGGCGGCGGCGAGATGATCGAGACCGTCACCATGGGCTCGTCCACCTACGCCCCGGCGCCGCACAAGTTCGAGGCCGGCACCCCGCCGATCGCCCAGGCGGTCGGGCTCGGCGCGGCCATCGACTACCTGTCGGCCATCGGCATGGACAAGATCGCCGCGCACGAGCACGCGATCACCGAGTACGCGGTGGAGCGCCTGCTGGAGGTCCCCGACCTGCGGATCATCGGTCCGCGCACGGCCGTGGACCGCGGCGCCGCGATCTCCTTCACCCTCGGCGACATCCACCCGCACGACGTGGGCCAGGTGCTGGACGAGCAGGGCATCGCCGTGCGCGTCGGACACCACTGCGCGCGTCCGGTCTGCCTCCGGTACGGAATTCCGGCGACCACGCGGGCGTCGTTCTACCTGTACTCGACGCCGGGCGAGGTCGACGCGCTGATCGACGGCCTGCACCACGTCCGGAACTTCTTCGGCTGACGGGACAGGGCAGGACGATCATGAAGCTCGACTCGATGTACCAGGACATCATCCTGGACCACTACCGCAACCCGAAGGGCAAGGGGCTGCGGGACGGCGACGCCGAGGTGCACCACGTCAACCCGACGTGTGGCGACGAGATCACCCTGCGGGTGAAGCTCGACGGCACGACCGTCGCCGACGTCTCGTACGAGTCCCAGGGTTGCTCGATCAGCCAGGCCAGCGCCTCGGTGCTGAACGAGCTGGTCGTCGGCAAGACCGTCGGCGAGGCCCAGGCCGTCCAGGAGGCCTTCCTGGAGCTGATGCAGAGCAAGGGCCAGGGCGAGGGCGACGAGGAGGTGCTGGAGGACGCGGTCGCGTTCGCCGGCGTCTCCAAGTACCCGGCCCGGGTCAAGTGCGCGCTGCTCAGCTGGATGGCCTGGAAGGACGCCACCGCCCAGGCGCTCGCCAAGCACCCCGTTGTGAACGACTGAACCTGCAGAGGGAGGACAAGACCATGAGTGACGAGAGCACCACCACCGCCGCCGCCACCGCCGATGCCACGGCCTCCGCTGCGGACACCGCCGCGGAGGAGCAGCCGAACGGCGTCGTCATCGTCGGCACCACCGCCGGCACCGTCTCGGTCGAGGACCTGACCGAGGCCCTGATGGACGTCGTCGACCCCGAACTGGGCATCGACGTCGTCAACCTGGGCCTCATCTACGGCATCCACATCGACGAGTCCGACGTGGCCACCATCGACATGACGCTCACCTCGGCGGCCTGCCCGCTGACCGACGTCATCGAGGACCAGGCCAAGACCGCCACCGACGGCCTGGTCCAGGACCTGCGGATCAACTGGGTCTGGATGCCGCCGTGGGGCCCGGACAAGATCACCGACGACGGCCGCGACCAGCTGCGGGCCCTGGGCTTCAACGTCTGAGGTCGTCCGTCGATCGTCGATCGTCAACCGCTGCCCGGGACTCCTTCGTGGAGTCCCGGGCAGCGGCGTTTCCGCCTCCGGGGTGAACACCCTCGCATCATCTGCTTTATTGAGCAGTTCTACCGCCGTTCCCCACCGTCCACCCCCCACCCGCCTGCCGGCGGGTGCCCACCCCGGCCCTCGTCGCGCGCCGCTGATGGAGCCTGTCTCAGGCTGCGATCTGTGCAGGCCGAGTGCTGGTCATTGCGGAGCGCAGGGCGGTTCGGACTCGGGCGGCACCTGCGGCGGCCACGTCCGTGCCCTCGCGGGCCGTGGGGGTTCGGGTGGCCAGGCCGGCGCACGGGCGGCAGATGCCGGGGCGGGGCACGGGGTCGTGGCACTTGGCGCACTCGGCGTACCGGGCCGGTGGCCGTGCAGCGGGCTGGGCGGGCGGCATCTTGTGCTCCAGGCGGTAGCGGAGCACCGCGGCCGCCGAGTGCACCGGGGTGGGCAGGCCCGACAGCAGGGCTTGGGCGAGGTCGGCGTGGGCCGCGCCGCGTTGCAGCCACTGTGCGACGAGGGGCGCGAGTGCGGCGGCTTCGGCCTCGCCCAGGCGCAGCCGGGGCTCGGGGCGGATCACCCGGAACAGAGTGGCGACCGCTTCGCGGATCTCGGGTGCTTCCTCCCCTCCTCCCCGGTTGCTTTCGTCGGCCGGGCTCGTGGGGAGGGAGGGTTCTTGCTGCCGGTCCTTTACAACAGGGCTGCCAGCACGGCCGGTTGCCGGTTCGCCGGGCGCCGGACGGGTGGTACTCGGCGGAGCCGTGAGGTGCGGGGTGTCGTAGATGTGGGCTTCGGTGATGATCGTGCCGTCGGGCATCCGGATCTTCTCGACCCGGTAGTACCCGGCCTCGGTCAGCTCCTTCAACGCCTTGCGGACGGCGCCACGCCCCTGCGGGCTGCTGTCGGCCATGTGCCGCCCGTCCTCGCGCCAGCCGTCGGGGCGGGAGAGGAGGTCCGCGAGCAGGCCTCGGGCGGTGTAGCTCAGCCGCCGGTACTGGAGCACGGCGTTGGGTAGCACGGTGAAGTGACGTACGTGTTCGGTACGATGGATACGCATCGGGAGGTTCCGCTCCGGGTGCCAGACCCCGGAGCGTTGGCGCGCTGCCGGGGTCACCTGTTTTCGGTTAGATTACGGAACGTAGCACGGCGATTGACGCACCGTCAGGCTGTTGGCAAAATCCAGCGTTGGCGACTACCTGACGGCGATGAGTTCCCCGCGCTCGACGGCCTCGCGCAGGACGGCCGCGAAGTCCTGGGGCAAGGGGGTGATCGTGTCGAGGGCTTCGGTGGTGAGGGGGATTTCCTCCAGGAGGTATTCGCCCCTGCCTTCCTGGCTGAACTCGGGCCCGGTGGCCGCCGCGAGCATCCACGCACTACTGAGGCCTGAACAGCCTCATGGAGCGCTCGTTCTTCTCGAAGCCGAGCGACTGGTACAACTGCGCGCCGTCTGCGCTTGTGTTGAGGCTGACCAGCCCACAGCCTTGGTCCCAGAACCAGGTCAGGAGTCTGGTCGTGACCGCCCTGCCGTTCCCTTGGCGGCGGCAGCCTGGTGTCGTCTGGACAAGGTGCACATACCCGGCCCGGCCGCTGTAAGTCGGCCCGGGTGGCGCTTCGTAGATGCTTCCGAGTGCGACTGAGACGACAGAATCGGCGGGCCCGTCGATGACGAATCCAGCCATGTCCTCAGCGCGGGCAAGGCCATCCACCAGGTAGGCGGTGAGGTCCTCGAACCACCGGCCGGTCGGGGGTACCTTGATCATCTGCGCGCGGAGGCGGGCTATCGACAGCGCGTCTGCTCCTGTTGCTCTCCGTACATCCACACCGGCTCATCCTTCGATCGGGTGAACTCGCGATACGCCTCTGGACGCCTGGGGTGCCGTCCGTGTCCATCATCAGGTCAGCACCGATCACGGTGAGCGGCAACTCGGACCTACGGGCGCCGCTACCGTGTTCGCATGACTGTTGCCTCTTCGCCTGTCCGAGTCCGCTTCGCTCCGAGCCCTACTGGCATGTTCCACGTCGGTGGTGCCCGTTCGGCGCTCTACAACTGGGCGACGGCACGACAGCGCGGCGGCAAGTTCGTCCTTCGGATCGAGGACACCGACGCGGCCCGCAACCGCGAGGAGTGGACCGAGGGGATCATCAGCGCGCTCGCGTCCATCGGCATCTCGAAGGCGGACCCGGCCTTCGAGGGCCCCTACTTCCAGTCGGAGAACGAGACCCGGCACCGCGAGGCTGCCGCCGAGCTGTACGCGGCCGGCCGGGCGTACTACTGCGACTGCACGCGGGAGCAGGTGGCCGAGCGCACCGGTTCCCAGCAGCTCGGTTATGACGGGTTCTGCCGCGATCGGGGCCTGGGCTTCGAGGCCGGTCGGGCTCTTCGCTTCCGCACCCCGGACGACGGGGCCACCGTGGTGGTCGACCTGATCCGCGGCAATCCCGAGTTCCCCAACGCCGCCATCGAGGACTTCGTGATCGCAAGGGGCGACGGCAGCCCGGTCTTCCTGCTGGCCAATGTGGTCGACGATCTCGACGAGGGGATCACCCAGGTGATCCGCGGCGAGGAGCACCTCTCGAACACCCCCAAGCAGCAGCTGCTGTGGGCAGCCCTGGGCGCCGAGCCGCCGGTCTGGGCGCACTTGCCGGTCATCGTGAACGAGAAGCGGCAGAAGCTCTCCAAGCGGCGCGACAAGGTGGCACTGGAGGACTACCTGGCTGAGGGCTACCTGCCGGAGGCGATGGTCAACTACCTGATGCTGCTGGGCTGGGGCCCGAAGGACGACGTCGAGATCCGTCCGTACGCCGAGCTGGAGCAGTTGTTCCGTGTGGAGGACGTGAACGGCTCCTCTGCGTTCTTCGACGTCAAGAAGCTGGCCTCGTTCAACGGCGAGTACCTTCGGGCGCTTCCGGTGGACGAGTTCGAGGCGGCGTGCGCACCGTGGTTGTCCTCCCCGCGGGCCCCTTGGGTGGCGGAAGCGTTCGATCCGGTGCAGTTCGCCGCCGTGGCCGGCCTGGCACAGACGCGGATCTCGGTGCTGTCGGAGATCACCGCGTACGTCGACTTCCTGTTCCTGGATGAGCCGGTGCGCGACGAGGCGTCGTGGGCGAAGGCGATGAAGGAGGGGGCGGCGGACCTGCTTCGGGAGGCTCGGCAGCGGCTGGCCGAGGCTGTGTGGGAGACGGCCGCACTCAAGGCGGTGCTGGAGGAGACGGCGGCCGTCTTCGGGTTGAAGCTGGGCAGGGCCCAGGCTCCGGTCCGGGTAGCGGTGACCGGCCGGACGGTGGGACTGCCGCTGTTCGAGTCCTTGGAGGTCCTCGGCCGCGAGCGGACCCTGGTGCGCCTGGACAAGGCTCTGGCTGAGTTGGCGTGATGCATGGGGCCCGCACGCCCTGGTGGGTGTGCGGGCCCTGCTCGTCCTCCGGCCGGTCAGCGCAGGTCGACCAGGCGGTGTTCGGTTCCCTCCGGTTCGGCGGGCATCGACCACAGCGGGCAGACCGGGATCGTGGTGCGATCGCAGTCGTTGCTGATCAGGGTCTTCTGCAGGTGGTCGTACGCCGCGCAGCCGCCTCCGCAGGTGGAGCTGTGCGAGCAGGTGCGGCAGTTCGCGGAGATGGTGTTGACGAGGGTGAGTTCGCTGATGCCGTTCTGGAGACGGGGGTGGATCGCCCCGTTGCGGAACTCGCCGTAGTGAAGGTCGGTGTCGAAGAACGCCGAGCAGATGTACACCCGGCCGTCGGGGAAGATCGCGAGGCGTTCGAGGTTGCGGGCGGTGCAGCCGCCGTATCCGGCGGACCGCAAGGCGGGAAGCTGGTCGGCGGTGGCGAACGCGGGCGGGTAGAAGACGCGCACGCGGCGGCCGGCGGCGGCTTCACGGATCTGGCCGCACAGCTGCACCCACTCGTCCGGGGGGATCTGGAAGTGGGGCTTGTCCAGGCCCAGGCCGGTGGGGGTGAAGTAGTGGAAGGAGAGCATCTCCAGGCCGATGGAGTCGGCGAGGTCGATGGCGTCGAACACGTCGGCCCGGTTCGCGGTGGTGACGGTGAAGATGGCGCGGGTCTGGAAGCCGTCGGCGACGGCGCGCTCCATGCTGGTGAGCAGGGGGCGCCAGGTCTTCTCACCCCGCATCTGCTCGTGGGTCTCCTGGTGGGCGCCGTCCATGGAGAAGGAGAAGGAGTCGAGGCGGCCCTGCAGCAGGGGCCAGGCCTTCGGGGGGATGAGGCCGTTGGAGGTCAGGACGGCCTTGTACCCCTGGGCCTTGCAGATGTCGAGGATGTCACCGAACTGGGGGTGGGTGGTCGGCTCGCCACCCAGCAGGTAGACCTTGTACTGGCCGTAGGCGACGCGGAGGCTGGAGAGGATGTCCTCGACCATCGCGGAGGTCATGCGCCGCTCGGCGTCGAGGCGGTCGCCCATGTAGCAGTGCTTGCAGCGCAGTTGGCACTTCTCGGTGATGTAGAGGAACAGGAACGGTTCCTTGGCCGCCGTGGCGTGCACGGCGGCGTGCACGAGGGTTTCGGTCACGGTCTCGTCTCCCTTATCAGCGCAGGGCATGCAGCGAGTCGTCTTCGCGGGCACCCCAGGCGGAGACCGTCCACAGGATGCACAGCGGCGTGGTGTCGCGGTCGCAGGAGTAGAAACCCTCATCCCGGTAGGCGGGGATCTGGGAGTACGCGGGGCAGCCGCCGCCGCAGGTGCCGGTGTTGGGGCAGCCGGTGCACACCGGGTCGGTGGTGAGGTAGGCGTTGAGCTCGTTGTTCGGGTCGGGGTTCAGGACGAGCCGGTCGCCGTTGAAGGTGGCGTGGTGCCGGCCGTTGTCCATGAAGACGGGGCACGCGAAGACGGTGCCGTCCGGGTAGACGTGCGGCCGGTCGAGGGTGCGGGCGGGACAGCCGGGGTAACCACGGTCGAACCACGCCGCCTGGTCGCCGGCCTTGACGAAGGTGGGCGGGTAGTAGACCGCCAGGCGCGGCTCCGGCGGGAAGGCTTCGATCTCGGCGCAGAAGTCCATCCACTCGGTGGGGTTGAGCGGCTGGAGGAATCGGGCGCCGTTCCCCGTCTTGCCGAGGTTGTGGAAGCTGAGGGTGTGGGCGCCGAGTTCGGCGAGGAAGGGGATGAGGTCGAGGGCTCCTTCGCGGTTGGTCTGCGAGACGGTGCACATCACGCGGACCTGGTAGCCGAGTTCACGCGCCTGGGAGATGTGGCGGACGACCTTGTCGTAGTTGGTGGGGTTGCCGCGGATCTTGCGGTGGATGCGCGGGTCGGCGGACTCCAGGGAGAAGTTGAAGCTGCTCAGGGCACTCGGCGGGATCTTGCCGAACAGCTCGTCGTCGAAGTCGCCGTTGCTGCTGATGGTGACCTGGTAGCCGCGCTTGCGACCCTCGCTGACGATGGTGGGCAGCTCGGGGTGCATGGTGGGCTCGCCGCCGAGGAGGTAGAGCTTGTCGTGGCCTCCGGTGATCCGGAAGTAGTCCATGATCTTGACGGCGGTCTCGATGGTCATGGTGTTGGCGGCGTTGAGGCGGTCGTTGCCGACGTAGCAGGTCTTGCAGCGCAGGCCGCAGGCGGTGGTCGGGTAGAGGAAGACGAACCGTTCGCGGGTCTGGCGGTAGATCGGCAGCCTCGGGGTCGGCATGCCGAGAGAGACGGTGGTCATCGGGGTCCTTCCGGTTCGGTGTGGAGGAAGGCGAGGCACTGAGCGGACAGGAGTGCGGCCAGGGCGGTGCCGGCCGTGACGGGCAACGGGCAGGTGGCGCCGTCCGGCGGCGCGACATTGACGGGGTTGCCGGGGTACAGGGCTTCGGATCGGGTGGCCAGCGCGGTACCGAACCAGCGCTCCAGGCCGATTCCGACCGGGGTGTCGGTCCAGGAGTCCGTGGCGTCTCTGTCCTGCCATAGGCCGGCGAGCCGCTGTTGCGGGCTGCCGGAGGGCAGGCGCAACCGGCCCTTGTGCTCCTGGACCCGGGGCATCGGCCAGGCGGAGAAGTAGGTCGCGGCCCGGGCTTCGAGCGCCGGCAGCAGGCCCGCCGGGTCGTGGACAGCGGTCTTCGGGTCGGTGAGGAACTTGAAGACCACATCGCCCTTGCGGAACACCGACAGCGGACAGTCGGCGAGGTAGCAGGCGGACCGCTGAACGGCCGGCACGGCCGTGATGCAGTGTTCCGTGAAGGCCAGCAGGGTGTTGAGGGTGTCGAGGGTGAGGATCTCTCCGCAGTGGTCGAAGTCGAGGCCGGCGGCCTGGTGGATGTCGCGCAGACGCTCGGCGAAGATGCGCTCCCGGTCGTGGTCGCTGCGGGCGGTGACGACAAAGAGGTCGATGTCGCTGGTCGTCTTGTCGCTGCCGCGTGCGTACGAGCCGCCGACGAAGGAGCACAGGAGGTCGTCGCCGAAGATCTCGACGGCGGCTCGGCTGGCCGTTGAGACGGCCTGGGCGCCGGTCATGCGGCCAGCCCGGTGGTGCCGCCGGGGCAGTCGGCGATGGCCTCGGCCGCGGCGAGGCCGCCGACGGCGGCCTGGAGGATGCCCTGGGCCAGCCCGGTGCAGTCGCCGGCTGCGTACAGACCGGGGGCCGTGGTCTCGAGGCTGTCGGTGAGGCTCAACTCGTCCCAGAGGTTCTCCAGCTCGAGGCCGATCACGGCGATCTGGGCGGCGGCTTGGCTCGTCAGGGCGCTGCCGCTGAAGTAGGCCATCAGGTCTTCGAAGGCGTCAGACAGAGCGGCGTGGATGTCCCGGGGCAGGATGCCCGCGAGGTCGGCGACCTGGTAGTCGCGAAGGGAGGGGTGGAAGCCGCTGAGTTCGGCGAACTGCTCGAGGCTGGTGCAGTCGAGGGCGCGGCTACGGAAGTCGGGGTACCACTGGAGGACGGGCTTCCCCGGCCGGTCGGTCCTCAGTCTCCGGTACGGCACGAGGAGGTTCTCCTCGATCCAGGCGGTGCTGTGCGGAGTACCGTCGAGGGCTCGTAGCTGTGCCAGCAGGGCGAAGTTCGCGGTGCTGCCCGACTTCGCCTCAGGGATGACGTGGCCGTCGAGGAGCGTGTGGTCGCCGTAGTCCGTGAACTTGATTCGGCCGCCACCCGGACCGGCGCAGTAGCAGAACGTCTTGATCTTCACGCCGTTGGTGACGATGGTGGTCTTGAAGTCCTCGTGGATGTCGGACCCGCGCCGCAGGAGCGCCGTCGGGGCCTCGAAGCGGACTCCCACGGAGGGAGCGGGCGCGGAGTAGGAGAGTTCGAGGCGCCGAAGAGCCTGCTGCCACCAGCGTTGGCCGCGCCGTCCAACTGCGACGATCACCGAACTCGTGTGCACAGTCTCACTGGTGCCGGCCCGCCCCGCAGTCTCGGCTTGCCACCCTTGTCCGAGCGGACGGAGGGACGTGACCTGCGTCTGCATCCGCAACTCGGTGCCCGGGGCGGCTGTGATGCGGTGGTGGAGCCGTTCGATCAGCGTGCGGACCTGCTCCGCGCTGAGCGAGGCCACCGGGTAGTCCTTGACCTTGAACGGGCCGTCGGTGGGGCGCGCTCCGCGGAAGGCAGGCTGCTCCGCACCGCACAGTCGCCGCACGGCCCGGTCGGCGAGGGCTTCGGCCCGTTCGGTGCCGAGGAGTTCGGCGAGGCGCCTGCCGCTGGGGAACTGCGAGAGCTTGACCCCGTCCCCGTAGTGGATGGAGCCGCCGAATCCGGAGATCACGTTGCAGATGCCCTTGCACCCGTTGCAGGAGCGCATGAGGTCCACCGGGCAGGTCCGACGCTGGTAGGGGCGGCCGGCGTCGACCAGCAGCACCCTGGCTCCGTTCTCAGCGAGGCGATCGGCGGCGACAAGCCCAGCGGGGCCGGCACCGATCACCAGCGTGTCGACGATCGTGGTCAACTGCGGCCTCCGTAGTGGCTCTCGATCCAAGAGGAGGCTGCCCGGGCGGCCTCGATGGTCGGTCGGTTGGCGTCCTCGATGAGGTCGGTGACGGCCGGGTGGTACAGGTGCTGGTAGTTCGAGCACTCATGCAGGACGGGCGTTGCGCACAGGTCGACGACCAGCCGGCGGGCGGCGGCGTCCACGAGGCGTGCGATGTGGTCGCGGTACTGCGGTGTGAGACCAGACGTCGCGAGCACCAGGTCGAAGCCGCTGTCCCGAACGGTGTCGGGCAGGTCCGTGATCCGTAGAACAGTCGTCCCGGCGGACCCGGTCCGCAGGAGCCGACGAAGCTTCTTGGGGTTGCGGGTCAGGAGGAAGACGCGGCGATCATCGCCGAGTTCATGTGCGACGGCTTGGGCGAGCATGCCGCCCCCGACCACGACCAGGTTGCTCGACTGAGCGGTCGACACTCCCGGCAGGGTTCGGGCGAGGTCACGGTAGTCGAGTCGAGCGCGGAGACCGAAGCGGCGCCGCGCCTGGTCGGCCAGCAGGAGCACCTCTGCTCCCGCCGGCCGAAGCGGATGGTCAATGGGCAG
Source organism: Kitasatospora sp. NPDC059827 (assembly GCF_042731675.1). Taxonomy (NCBI): domain Bacteria; kingdom Bacillati; phylum Actinomycetota; class Actinomycetes; order Kitasatosporales; family Streptomycetaceae; genus Kitasatospora; species Kitasatospora sp. NPDC059827. The sequence goes on from NZ_JBHWIV010000003.1 coordinate 50,503, forward strand.
CCGGTCGAAGGCCGCATGCACCTGCTGGAAGACGAGCTGTTCCCCGAGGATCAGCGACATCGTGCCTGCGGCGATCTGGGTCAGTCGGGAGGCGGCGGCGTCGTGGCCAGTGATCCTCCGGCTGAGCCGGATCGAGAGCGGCGCGGTGGCCACCATTGCAGGTTCCGCCTCGTACCACTCGACGCGGTGGCAGGTGCGCAGCAATAGCCCGGTCGCCGAGCTCGTACCGACCGCGCCGTCCAACTGTTGAAACGACGCTCCCAATTCACCGAGCGAGTTCGTGGTGGCGTCGTTGAAGGCGCACCATGCAATCCGGCCTATGGCATGTGCTGAGCTGGTCCTGCCTTCGAGCGGTGGATCAGCTGTCTGGGTCATGAGTACCTCCTCAGTTCCACTGCTCTGGCGCTGGCTAGAAACGCCGTCGATGAATGGGGGCCGCGGACAGCCAAGGCGAGAGCACGGGGCACCCGGTGATACGAAGTGGTGGTGCCGCGCCCTATCTCTGGCGCTTGGCCTCATCCAGCGTGAGACGGACACGCTTTCCCGTGAGCAGGGGGGCAGAATTCGAGCCTCGCGGCCAGCCATGCCGGTGGGCTTGTCCCACAGGTGGGTGACCATGACCGCCCGAGTGCGGGGGGTGATCAGCTTCTCAATCCGGTTCGGGTCGATGTTGCCGTCCGCTCGGGTCTCGCACAGCACCGGCACTGCACGGAGGTGGAACAGCGGCGAGGCGGTGGCGTGGAGACTCCTTCCGCTTCACGAAGGAACTTCTTCGGTGCACGAAGAGTAGAGCCCAACTCACGGCCACCAACCAGGCTTTGTCTGTAGTCCCGGGGTGGTCCCGGCATCGCTTGCAGTAAGCTCGCGGTCACTGTCGATGATGGGATTGGTCTCGTGGACGACCAGATCCGGCACCCCCTCGCGTACGCCCGCGCGCTTCGCGGCTGGTCCCAGACCGACCTCGCGGCCCGCATCCACCACGCCGCCAGGAGCAGGCCCGAAGGCCTTCGCTCCGGCACCGACAAGGCCGCCGTCAGCAAGTGGGAGAACTGGCGCAAGACGCCCAGCATCGAATCCCAGCTCCTGATCGCTGAAGCCTTCGACGTCCCGATCGCCGACCTGGAAGCCTTCGAGTGGCCCCACTGGCTGCCCGGCCAGGAACAACCGGTGCCGCTCGGGGCGGCATCCACCGTTCACGCACTTCGAGACGCACAGAGAGCCGCCATGGACCATCGCCGCCGCACCTTCATGACCTTCAGCGCGCTTGCGCTGGCCGGGCTCTCGGCCCAGTGGGCCGCCCTCGAACCCGACCGGCTCACCACTGCTCTGAACGGCAATCGCGTCGACGCCGAACTGGTCGACTGGATGGAAGACACCAGTGCCAAGTTGACCGCCCTGCCCACCGAACAGCGCCAGCACACGTCCAAGCTGATCGATGCTCAGCTCGACACCGTGATCGACCTGCTGGAACACGGTCGCTACACCGAACCCGTCGGCCAGCGGCTTCACCTGCTGGCCGCCTCCCTGGCCAGCACCTGCGGTTGGCACCGGTTCGACCAGGGGCATCACTTCGCGGCGGGCAAGCTCTGGAACGCGGCGCTCACCAACGCGCACGCCGCCCGCGACCGCGACCTCGGCGCCGGCATCCTCTCCGACTTCGCCTACCAGTCGATCTGGCTCACCCAGCCCGATGCCGCCGTCGAACCGCTCAGCCAGGCGCTCATCCACACCCAGCACCCAACCGCCCGATCCCTGCTCTACCTCCGCCGGGCCCGCGCACACGCCGCCCTTGGTGCTGCCTCCGACTGTCACCGCGACCTCGCCGCCGCCGAGGCGGCCTTGCTGACCGACAGCCCCGACCCGGCCCCAGGCTGGTGCCGGTGGATGAGCGCGGCAGACCTGGCCGTCGACTCCGGCCAGTGCATGCTCGACCTCCGCCGTCCCGGCGAAGCGCACGCCCGCATCGACGAGGGCATGAGTCTGTTGCCACGCTCCCGCGACAAGACCCGCGGGATCTTCCTGGCATACGAGGCCCGCAGCCTCCTACAGGCACGCGAGGTCGAACAGGCCCTCGCCGTCACGAACCAGTCCCTCGATCTCGCCACCCGGATCGGTGCCGAACGGTGCGTCACCCTGGTACGCGAACTCGCCCCGGTGTTCCAGTCCTATCGCCAGGTCGACGGCGTCGACGACCTCATGGATCGCCTCAAGGCGAGCTGACGCTACGGGTTCAAAGCCGGCACATTGGTGGGGAGGGGACGAGCTTCTTCGTCAGCTGTCCGCTGGGCGAACCTCTCGGTCGGAATGTTCGTGCGGCAGCCAACAATGACGCTGTCGAGGACATCGACGTGATGTGGGTTCCTCGAAACTTGGTGGCCCGCTTCATCGACGCCGATACGATTCCCCACCCGTCCTCGCCGTCCTGGAGGAGCAGACGTGACACAGCAGAGTGCGGAGGAACGCCCGGGCATTTCCGCCGCGATCGTGGTCCACGAAGGCCGCGTTCTGATGGTGCGACGGCGGGTCAGCGAGGGCCAGTTGTCGTGGCAGTTCCCGGCCGGTGAGATCGAGGCCGGTGAGTCGCCCGAGGAGGCGGCGGTTCGCGAGACGGCGGAGGAGACCGGACTGGGTGTGGCCGTCGTCGGTTTCCTGGGCCAGAGGGTGCATCCGAAGACTGGTCGGCTGATGTCGTACACCGCCTGCGACGGCTTCGGCGGTACCGCTGAGGTAGTGGATACGGACGAGCTGGACGCCATCGCGTGGGTGGCGCTCGCCGAGATCCCCGAGTACGTGCCGTACGGGCTGTTCGAGCCGGTTCAGGCATACCTGGACATCGCGCTCACTGTCTGGCCACCGGCTCCATGGGTGACCACCCATGGAGCCGGTGGTCGCATTGGCGCCGTGCACTGCCCGGGCGTCACGGTGGTGTGACGGGGGGCGGTGCAGGCTGGGCGCAGGTTCTTCAAGGAGGTGCTGACGATGAGCACTCGACGGATCCTGCGGGCCGGGGCGAGCACGGCCGTGGCCGCGGTCCTGGCTCTCGGCGGCGGCGCGCTGGGCGCGTTCCCGGCACACGCCCAGGACTTCGGCCCGGACACCTGCCGCCAGGGCTTCGTCTGGCGGGACGCCCGGCCGGGCGACCACGTCTGCGTGACCCCGGACATCCGGTCCCAGGCGGCGTTCGACAACAGCCAGGTGCCCTTCCGGACCCAGGCGGACGGCTTCTGCGTCCAGGGCTTCGTCTGGCGCGAGGGCTGGGTCGGCGACACCGTGTGCGTGACGCCGGAGACCCGGGCGCAGGCGAAGTCCGACAATGCCCAGGCCGACGACCGGCGGCTGGCGGTGCGGATCTGGGCCGACGACACGAACGGCCGACTGGAGCTCAGCGGTGACCACTTCAACGTCGACGGCCGGGTGCGGCTGCAGATCGTCCTGAACTCGACCGGCACCGTGGAGTGGTCGCAGACCGTGACGGCGGTGCGCAACGCCGGGTTCGCGGGCGGCAGCTTCGGCCAGGTCACCGGCAATCCGTTCAACTGCGAGACGAAGAACGCCACCGCTCGGGCGATCGACCTGACGTCCGGCCGGGTCACGGCGTCGATCCCGGTCGGGTACTGCGTCAACTTCGACTGAGTTCGGTTGAGGTCTGCTGAGGTCTGCTGGGGTCGACAGCCCGCGGCGTGCGGAGCAGCATGGAGAAGAGGCTCGTCCGTACGCGAAGAGTGGGTGGTTCGATGGCCTGCGGCGATCGGCGCCCGCAGGGCAGTGGCGCGGGCGTTCGACTGGGCCTGCTCGGCGGCTTCGCCCTTGCGGCGGGCGGCGCGCCGGTGGCCGTGTCCGCGGGGGCGGAGCGATTACTCGCGTTCGTCGCGCTGTGCTGCAACGGGAACGTGCCGCGCGGGCTGGTCGCCGGGACGCTGTGGCCGGACGCCACGGAGCGCTGCGCGCTGGCCAGCCTGCGCTCGGCGCTGTCCCGCCTGCCGACGGCGGGCCGTGCGGCGCTGGAGATCGGCCCGGCTGAGCTGAGGTCGGCCGACGGCGTCGTCGTGGATCTGCGCGACGCCCGGTCGCTGGCCCGCCGGATCCTGGCCCCCGGTACGGAGCCGGGGCGGGACGCCTTCGGGCTGGCCGCGGTGGAGGACCTCTCGGCGGACCTGCTGCCGGGCTGGTACGAGGACTGGGCGCTGCTGGAGGCCGACAACTGGCGGCGCCTGCGGGTGCACGCCCTGGAGGCCCTGGCCCGCGCGTTCGTCGGCGCCGACCGGTTCCCGGAGGCCGTGGCCGCGGCCGGCGCCGCCGTCCGCGCCGACCCGCTGCGCGAGAGCAGCCAGGCGTGCCTCATCCGCGCCCACCTCGCCGAGGGCAACCCCGGTGACGCCCTCCAGGACGTCGCCCGCTACGAACGCCGGCTGCGCACCGAACTCGGCCTGCCCGCCCCGTCCCGCCTGTGGAGCCTGGTCGCCCGGGCCCGTTAGGGCTCGGGCCCCATTTCGCCCGTCGTCGGGTGAACACCCGCGCGTGATCTGCTTCGTTGGGTAGTTCTACCGCCGTTCCCCGCCATCCACCCCCCACCCGCCTGTCGGCGGGTGCCCGCCCCGGCCCTCGCCACGTGCCACCTGGCCAGGCGGCGCGCGTCGCTGGTGGAGCAGGGCGAAGCACCTGTCGGAAGCGAGAGGGCCCTGTCCCTGCGGTGCCCCTTCGGGCTGGCGGGAGCCTGTCTCAGGCTGCGATCTGTGCAGGCCGAGTGCTGGTCATTGCGGAGCGCAGGGCGGTTCGGACTCGGGCGGCACCTGCGGCGGCCACGTCCGCGCCCTTGTGGGCCGTTGGCGTTCGGATGGTCAGGCCGGCGCACGGGCGGCAGATGCCCGGTCGAGGCACGGGGTCGTGGCAGTTGGCGCACTCGGCGTACCGGGCCGGTGGCCGTGCAGCGGGCCGGGCGGGCGGCATCTTGTGCTCCAGGCGGTAGCGGAGCACGGCGGCGGCCGAGTGCACCGGGGCGGGCAGGCCCGACAGCAGGGCTTGGGCGAGGTCGGCGTGGGCCGCGCCGCGTTGCAGCCACTGTGCGACGAGGGGCGCGAGTGCGGCGGCTTCGGCCTCGCCCAGGCGTAGCCGGGGTTCGGGGCGGATCACCCGGAACAGAGTGGCGACCGCTGCGCGGATCTCGGGTGCTTCCTCCCCTCCTCCCCGGTCGCTTTCGTCTGCCGGGCTCGGGGGGAGGGAGGGTTCTTGCTGCCGGTCCTTTACAACAGGGCTGCCAGCACGGCCGGTTGCCGGTTCGCCGGGCGCCGGACGGGTGGTACCCGGCGGCGCCGTGAGGTGCGGGGTGTCGTAGACGTGGGTCTCGGTGATGATCGTCCCGTCGGGCATCCGGATCTTCTCGGCCCGGTAGTACCCGGCCTCGGTCAGCTCCTTCAACGCCTTGCGGACGGCGCCACGCCCATGCGGGCTGCTGTCGGCCATGTGCCGCCCGTCCTCGCGCCAGCCGTCGGGGCGGGAGAGGAGGTCCGCGAGCAGGCCGCGGGCGGTGTAGCTCAGCCGCCGGTACTGGAGTACGGCGTTGGGTAGCACGGTGAAATTGCGCACGTGGGCGCTACGATGGATCCGCATCGGGAGGTTTGGCTCCTGGTGCCAGACCCCGGAGCGTTGGCGCGCTGCCGGGGTCACCTGTTTTTGATTGGATTACGGAACGTATCATGTTAATTGACGCTGCGTGAGACGTTCGCGGCATTCAGTGTGCTGATGTAGCTACCGGTTTTCGGCTACCCGGCGGCGAGGAGGTCCCCGCGTTCGATAGCCTCGCGGAGGACCGTGGCGATCTCCTGGGGCAGGAGGTTGATCGCGTCGAGGGCCTCGGTGGTGAGGGGGATCTCCTCAAGGACGTACTCGCCTCGGCCTTCCTGACTGAACTCGGGGCCGGTGCGGTCTTCGAAGCTCCACTTCTCGATCGCGGTGAGGTAGAAGTCCTGGCGCTCGTCGTCGGTCTCGATGGTGTGGAGGAGACTGACGATCTCAGCCTCGCCGGCGATCTCCTCGCGGACCTCGCGCAGCAGAGCCCCCTCGGGGCTGGCGTCAGTGGGCTCGATCTTGCCGCCGACGATCACCCAGTACGGGTCGATGCCGGGGCGGATGCGCTTGATCAGCAGCAGGGTGTTGTCTGGGGAGAGGAGGACGGCTCGGACGCGGTGCTGCAAGGTGGTCTGCTTTCTGGTCGGTGGTGCGAGGCGGTCGGTGGAGGAGCCAATCTCCGCTCGTCTTGCCGATGAAGCTCGGCAACCGACCGCAACTCGGTTGCCAGAGAGCTCGGACCGATTTCTGCAAGCGCCCGCAATGCCGTCACTCGTCTTCCTCCCTGCCACACGCCATCCTGTGGCGCACCGAACGGGAGTACCGTGAGTCCCCGCGAGCGGAAGGGCGCGTGGTCGATGTATCGCAGGCCGCCAGGTCCGCACAGGTAGTTGATCGAGCCCGCTTCCGCGGCGAGGTCGGCCAAGCGTTCGGAGCGCCCTTGGCGGGCTGGCAATCCGGAGCTGTGGAGGGTCTGCCCGGGCCAGCTGAGGATGGCGAGCAGCGCCCGGGTGGACTCCTCGGCGACTACGGCCGTCCGGTCCGTTTCCTTGAGGATTGCGAGGACCGGCGCGAGTACTGCTTCGACAGCGGGCCAGTGCGGGCTGCGACGGTAGGCATGGTGGACCATCCCAGCCATGCGGCGAACGCTCAGCTCGGGGTTGGCGAGACGGGCCTCGCAGATGAGGGTGGACCGTCCGGTCGGCAGGTGGGTCGGAAGGGAAAGCCACCGCGAACGCCGTGCGTCGCCGAGGTCGGCGATGCGCGCGCGATGTTGATAGTCGCGCCGGGCGAACTGGACATCGTCCAGCACCACCCAGACATCCGCCGCGAACACCTTGGCCAGGGTGCTCAGTCGGGGAAACAGGTTGGGCTGATGGACAGCGCTTGTTCGGCCAAGTGGCGGAAGAAAATTAGGACTTGATGAGTCGTGTGTCGAAGCCGGCGCGGCAAAGCCGGTCGTAAGCGGCATTGGCTTCCTCCGGGACCTCCTGCTCGACGGCGAACCCGAGCTTTGGGTACTCGATCACCCGTTGCATGTCCCCGACGAGCATGTCGATGACGTGCTTCTCGTTCCCGATCACCTTCACATAGCCGTTGAACTCCAGGGGTGCCGAGGAGCAGACCACCTCAACGTCCGGCCACAGCTTGCGGCAGGTGGCGAACGCGCGCCTCTCCATGTAGGGCATGGCGATCAGCATCACGGATCGAACCTTGCGACCGGCCGAGGCCAGCACCTCTTGCGAGAGGCTGATGTTCTGCCCGGTGTTCGTGGCCTTCGGCTCAAGCAGGATCGCAGACTCCGGGACGCCGAGTTCAAGAGCGTGCTCGCGGAAGTGCACCGCCTCGCCCCGGGGGAACCGCTCCGGGTGTGTGGGATTGGGGCCGCCGGTGAAGACCAGGGTCGGGAAGAGGCCCGTGTGGTACAGCTCGGCCGCGTAGACCGGCACTCCGAGATCGTGGCTACCGAGGCCGATCGCCGCATCGCACGGCCGCAGCTCGTGGTGCATCTGGTGGTAGTCCCAGATCGTCTGGGCATCCCGCCACTGCTCATCTGTGATCGCAAGCTGAATGTCCGCCACCCGCATACTCCTTGATCACCGGCGTCCCAGAGCGGGCTGGCGGCCGTAGTTCCGCCGGATGCCGTCGATGCTCTGTAGTTGGTGACTCATACCGTACTTGGCGGCCAGTTCAGCGGTCGCTGCGAGAACAGCGAGCCCGTCGGCGGTGGTAGCCGGGTCTGACAGGAGGATGTGTCCGTGCGCGGTGTCGAGACGGACCCGCTGCATCGGCGAGTCGAGCACGCTCGTCGAGCGGGCGATGTCGATGAAGTGCAGCGCGGCGGAGAGGTCACCGGCCCCGCGGTGGGCCAGTGCGAGCTTCTGCTGGGCGACCGACCAGTCCTCGACCTCGGACAGGTCCTCGAAGTCCCGGCTGGCGGCCTGCATGACTGAGGCGGCGTAGTCGTGGTTCCCGTTCTTGCTGAGTGCGGTCCCGACCCACAAGCGGGCCCTGGCACGGTCACGGCGGCTGAGTCGGTCATCGGCGGTCAGCTGTTCGTACTGGCCGGCTGCGCTGTTGTGTTGTCCCGACATCTCCGTGACCACAGCAAGCGACAATTCGATCTGGGCGATGCGGCGGGGAATCTCGAGTTGGGCGAACATCGTCCGCGCAGCGGAGTACGACTGATGGGCCGAGGCTGATCCGAGCAGCGCGCCCTGGTCTCGCCGCAGGTCTCCCACCAGCGTCGTCGAGCGTGCGAACAGATACAGGCCCTTGTCGTCCAGGTCCCGCGTCGGCCACCGAGTCAACCACCTGCTCAGTAACTGTTCCGTCAGGCCGAAATTTTGCCTGCTCAGGGTTATGGCTGCCCGCTCGATGTCCTCCGCCCAGGACTCGTAATCCCACAGGCGGGGCCCGGCCTGTAGGACGCGGGCAGCCTTGCCGGGGTGTGGACGCCCGGATAGCTCGGTCTCGAACCGCAGATGCACGGCGGCGTCGGCCTGGGAGAGCGCGGTATCGAGGATCGCCTGCGTATCGGGGCGTGGGTGCGTAGCAGCTCCCAGTGCCTCCCATTTGGAGATCGTTCGCTCAGCCACGCCAAGGCGCTGGGCGAAACCGCGCACGCTCAGCCGGAGGGCTTTGCGTAAGGCGGCGGCCTCCAGCCCCGTCCACTCGTGCACGCTCGCCATGCCCGCGGCCCTCCTTCTCGGAGCAGCCATCGAAGCACGCCCCGCTGGCGCGGTGCGGGGAAAGTGCAGCGGAAGTGCGACACAGCGTCATTTCGGCGCTGGTGGCGAACCGTCACTCTGGAGTCATCAGCCGCCGGGAGGCAGTTGCGCCAGCCACCTGCTTCCTCGACGCCCTGGATGGTCGTGATCATGGAATCCCTGACCGAGCACCGCGATATCCCAGCCCCGCTGGTCTACGGCTACCTGCGGCTGATCGACAGCGGGTACGAGCGGGAGTCCGCGCTCCAGGCTGTGTTGCTGGAGTACTGCCGCCAGCATGAACTGCAACTGTCGGGCGTCTTCACCGAACGGGAGAATCTCGGCAATCGTGAGAGCGCCGCGTTCACCGGGCTTCTGGACGCGCTGGCACTGCCCGACATTTATGGCGTCGTCCTGCCAGCCAGGGCCCACTTGGGCCCGGGGCCGGTCGCGGTCGAGCGGCACCGGCAGATAGCCGCCCTTGGACGGCGACTGCTGGTCATCCGCCCTTCGGCCGGGCTCGGTCCGAACCACGAGCGGTTCGGACCGGCGCCCACACCACACCACCGATCTTCCCGGAGCCTGTGATGGCTGCTACCCGTCGCCCGCAGTACCCCGCACCGATGTCCTTCGGGCCGCGCAGACCTGGCTGGGACCGCTCACGGCGGATCGCTCCGGCGACTGCGGCTGCTGGCTGGGGCGACTTCTCCCCGGCCTTCGACCTCCAGATGGGCAGGGCCTTGTGAGTACGGTGCCTGCCTCGGTGCCCGCCGTCGAGAAGTGGTCCGTCGTCCACCTGCCCTATCAGCCCGAATCGGCCTCGGCCGCCCGACGCTTTGTGCGGGACAAGCTGGCCGCATGGGGCCTTGAGGTGCTGCTGGACAACGCCGAGCTGATCATCTCCGAGCTCGTCACGAACGCTGTGAAGACCGGCTGTCGACGGCGCATGACCGTCCGGATCGACCGGATCAGTACCGCGTTGGTGCGGATCTCGGTGACGGACGGCTCCCGCGTCCCGCCGGTGCTGCTTGATGCGGGCGAGGACGACGAGTGCCACCGGGGTTTGGCCCTGGTCAACCGCCTGACCCAGGGACAGTGGGGTACCACCATCGAGCCCCTCGGCAAGAAAGTGCACGCCGACCTGCGGGCCGGTGTGACGTGAGCGGCCGACACCGCGGTCGGCTCCGCTACTTGATCGGAGCCGTCCTGCTCGCGTCCTGGGCAGCCCGAAGCCTCGCGGTGCTCGGCACCTTGGTCAAACGCCAGTGCACAGGCGAACTGTTGTCCGAGATCGAGGTGCCCCTGCCGGATGCCCGACCTGGTGAACAGCTGCGCCCTTGAGACTTCCCTCCCGGTCTACGCCGGGTCGGAAACGCGGCACCACGTGGTGCCGAGCCCTGCCGACCGACGGGGCGGCAGGGAGAGACCCCTCTGTGTTCGAGGAGAACGAATGAACGAGCTGATCCACATCGTCGACACCGAAGACGAGGACGAGCCGGCGCTGGTCCAGGTCGGTGACGCCGCCGCCCTGACCGAGGGCCAGGGCGGCGGCAGCAGCGAGGACAAGCGGCGCGCCTACAACTGCTGACCCGACGTGTTGCCGCCCCCACCCAGTGGGGGCGGCAACACCCCGTCCGGCCCCGGAAGGAGTCCCGTGGTGATATTCGGAGGATTCAGCACCACTCGCGTCACCCCGCGCCCACACGGCTCTCGGCTGTTTGCCGAGGGCTCCCGCTGCTGGCGGCTCGGCGATGGGTCGGCCACCATGGTCACCGGGCAGGGCGGAGCGCGTCGAGTCCTGGTGCTGGGCCTGTGCGGAGCCAGCGATTTCGAGCTGTCCTGCCTGGCCGACACCACGCTGCCTCCCGATGTTGCCTGGCGGTGGCCCGGTGCCTACGCGGTCGTCGAGGAAACGGCCGACTCCGTGGTGGTGCACACCGATCCGGCCGCCGCCCACCCCGTCTATGCGACGCGGTACGCGGGCGGCTGGGCCTGGTCCACCTCGGCCCGCATGCTGGCCTCGCTCACCGGCGCCGCGATCGACACCCAGCGGCTGGCGTGCGCGGTCTTCCTGCCCTCCGTCCCGGCCCTGGCCGGGACGAGGTCGTTCTTCGCCGACATCGAGCTGCTGAACCCCGGCCACCGGATCGAGCTGCCTGCCGACGGCGGATCGGCCCGCCGCCGGCCGGTGTGGCGCCCGGAGCCGTTGGCTGGCCGTCATCCCGGCCTGAAACTTCACGACGCACTCGCAGCGGCCGTTGCCCTGCGAACCACGGCCGACCCGGATCTGTCCAGCGACCTCTCCGGTGGCCTGGACTCCAGCAGTGTCGCCGTCCTTGCTGCCGATTCCCTCCCGGCCGGACACCGGCTGAACGCGGTCACCGTCCACCCCGACGGCAACCAAGCCGGCGCTGACCTGCGGTACGCACGGCTCGTGGCCACCCGCAGCGGCCGGATCGACCACTGCCTGCTGCCCCTGACCGGCGACCACCTGCCCTATACCGCCATCACCGAGATCCCGGTTACGGACGAGCCGCCGCCCTCGACCCTCACCCGGGCCCGCCTGACTGCCCAATTCATCTGGATGCGCGACGAGTTCGGCACCCGGACCCACTTGACCGGGGACGGCGGTGACAGCGTGCTCTTCCAGCCACCGATCCACCTGGCCGACCTGATTCGCCATCGTCGGTTACGCCGAGCGGTGAGCGAGGCGACCGGTTGGGCCCGCCTTCGGCACACCGGCGTGCCGCTCCTGCTCCGTGACGCCACTCGCGCGGCCCGGACCAGCCGAACCCAAGCTCTGCACCGTCTCGCCGAGACCGTCGGGACCCCGGGCCGCAATGACCACGGCACGGTGATCTGGTTCCCACTCGTGCCGTTCCCCGCCTGGGCGGAGCCACCCGCCCGCTACCTACTGGTCCAGGCCGGACGCGAAGCCGTCGCGGCGGAGGACCCGCTGACCGGCCTTGACGCTTCCGTACGGGTGCTGGTGGACGAGATCCGGGAGATCGCCCGCACCGCGACCGCCGACGCCGCCCTCGCCGCAGTCCACGGAATTGACCTGCAGAACCCGTTCCTCGATTCTGCCGTGGTCGACACCGTGCTCCGGACCCCGTTGGACCAGCGCCCCGCGCTCCACCGCTACAAGCCGCACCTCGCCAGCGCGATGGTCCGCCTGCTGCCAACGGAACTCGTGGCTCGTACCACCAAGGGTAGTTTCGACACCGATCACTACGCCGGGATGCGCGCCAACCTCCAGGACCTGACGAACCTGGCCGACGGCTACCTCGCCGCCCTCGGCCTCCTGCACCCGGCCAGATTCCGCCACCATCTGCGCCAGGCCGCAGCCGGGCTGCCGATGCCGCTCGCCACGATCGAGCAGGCCTTGGCGGCCGAGGCATGGCTGGCCACCTACCACCGCGCCCCGGCCCCGGACTGGACCTACGACCAGGCCAGGAGCAACCCCGATGACTGACCTTCCCGCCTTCGTCACCGCGCCCGCTCACATCAGGGTTGTCGACTTCGGCCACGTCCTGGTCTTCGTCGACTACCGCACCGGCCGTGTCCAAGGACTCCTCCCGGCCGCGGCCGAACACTGGCGGCAGATCGCCCGCACCGGCCGCACCGCGGATTCGCCGTCGGCGCTGGCCGAGCAGCTCCTAGGCGCCGGGCTCCTGTCTCCCGCAGCTGTCCCGGCACCGTGGCGGTCGCCGCCGCTGACGGCAGCCCCCGGCGCAAGCTGGGGGAGCACCGAGCACCCGGCAGGCGTTGACCGCCCCGCCCGCGCCCCCGTGGGCGCCACCCTGGCCGCAGCCAGTGCCCTCGCCGCGATCCTTGCCGTCAAGTGCGCCGGCAGCCCTACGACCGCGATGCACCGCCTCACCCGGACCATCCACCTGGCCGCGTCAACCTGCCACCACCCGGCCACCCCGTACCAAGCGGCCGCCGCTGTCCGGGCCGTTCGTGGCGCGGCCTGGCACTCCCCGGCCCGAACCGCCTGCCTGGAAGAGTCCGCCGCTGCCGTGCTGCTGCTGGCTGCTCGCCGCCTCAGCGTTACCTGGTGCCACGGAGTCGCCGCCGACCCGGTCCGCCTCCACGCCTGGGTGCAGACTGAGGACGGCAGCCCCGTTGCCGAGCCGCCGTCCACCCTCGCCTACGCGCCCGTCCTCACCCTCGGAGCCCACCATCGCCACCAGCTCTGACCCGATTATCTGGGTCCGCGACAACACCTGCGGCCTCGGCCCCTACCGCGCAGATCTGGTCGAGACGTACTGGCGCTGGGAACAGGACCCGGCCCTCCTCGTCGGCTACGGTCGCCAGCAACCCGAATCCCTGGAGGCCCGCACCGAAGGCATGGCCGCCCAACTGCGCGGTGACAACATCCGGTTCACCGTCTACGACCTTGGCGGCGAGGTGCCCGTCCCGGTCGGTGTCGTCACGCTGCTGCCCGACCCGTCCGTGCGCACCGCCGAGTACGTGATCATGCTCGCCCCCGAGTCCCGGGGGAAGGGCCTGGGCACCGCCGCGACCCGGCTCGTCCTCGACTACGGCTTCCACATCACCAACCTGCGGATGATCTGGCTCAAGGTCCTCGCCCCCAACGTGGCAGCCGTCCGCGCCTACGAGAAGGCCGGGTTCCGTGCCGTCGGCAGTCTCCGTCAAGCCGGTTACTGGCTCGGCCAGGTCTGCGACGAGCTGATCATGGATGCCCTTGCCGTGGAGTTCCCCGGCCCCTCGGTGATCACGTCTCTTCTGACGTAGGCCACGAGGACGATTGGCGCAGCGACATGGCGTGGAGGCCACTCGCCATGTCCGTCCCGGCCGCGGACTCCGCGCACCTCGGTGCCACCCGGATGCTGACCACCCATCAGTTGATGATCACGGATGTTCCGAGGATCGATGAGAGCTTGCGCAGCTTGGCCGTGGTGGCGCTGCCCGTGCTCGCCTTCTGTGCGATCACACCGGGAAATCCCTGATGCCGAGCCCAACCAGGCGCGGCCGAGCACACCTCGAGCAGGGTGTCCAGGGCGGTGTCGGACTGCCGAGTCTCGGCTTGGGCGAGTGCCACATCCAGCAGCATCCGGTTGCGCGCCGACGGGGTGAGCGAACTTGTGTCGCCGATTGACTCGAACAGGCTGAGTGCCTTGCCAGGTCGACCGGTTGAGACGGAGATCCCGATCGCCTGTGCGGTGACCGTTGCCGGTCCGAACGCCGTGCCGTTCACCCTCACATCCCGGCCCATCCGGGCCGCTACCGCACGCCCCTGCGACAGTAGATCGTCAGCGCCGTCCACGTCCCCCTGGCGAGCAGCGACGACGGCCGCGAAGGTCACGTGCCACCCGTAGGTGGCGAGCATCCCGAGGTCCCGGTCCCCGTACCTGGGCTCAATGGACTCGTACGACATGCGGGCGGCTGCCTCCGCCTGGTCGAGCCGGGCGTCGCGTACGTAGATCCACGACCGGCCGGATGCGACCATGGCCGAGCGGACGGTGTCCCCGGCGCGGTCGGCCTGCTGTTGTGCGTGCCCGATTCCGGCGTACGCGAGATCTCGGGCGCCGAACTGGTTGGCCACATAGGCGGCGAGGCGGTAGGCATCCGCGAGGATGCCCGCCGCCGTACTCTTCTGGCCGACCGGGGCGGCTTCCAACGTGGCCGCGGCTTCGCGCAGCGCTGGGGCGACGCGTACCCCTGCGCCCACGTAGTCTCCGGAGCGGTAGGCCTCCCACACGGCGGCGAGTCCGGCTGCGAGTTCGGCCGGGGCCGGGGGCTGTACGTCGATGCCGACGCCGGCGGCGGTGTCGTGGACGGTGCGGGACAGCTCACGCATCATCGCCCGGTCGGCGCCGTGCATCGCGCGGCGAGGAGCCTGTTGGCCGAGGATCACCGACACCTCGGTGTGCAGAGCGGCCGAGATGCGCAGCAGCGTTTGGAGGCTGCCGCCGAGGTTGCGCTCCGCCTTGCGGATCGTTGCCACGGATAGGCCTGACGCTTCGGCGAGCTGTTCCTGTGTCATGTCTGGCCCGCGTAGGAGCTTGATGCGCTCGCCCGTGGTGTAGTCCGTCCACTGCGTCATGGTGGTCCCTTCCGGGTGCACGGCCGTACCCGGAAGGTACCCGCTCCCATGGGCGGGCGGACACGCTTCGGCTCCGAGTTCTGTGCTCGGCTTCGATGTGTGAGGGGCGTTGAGCGTCAACCTGCTGGCACGCAAACCTCCCGTTCGGGGGAAGGAATCGTGCAGAGGTGGCACATCTACCAGCGGGCGGCCAGGTTGGGGAGTATGTCGTCTGTCGTTGCGGCTGGGCGGTGGGTCTTGCCCGAATCGGCCTATGCGCTGTGGGCTCGTGGCGAACTCGATGAACACCTTCGGTTGCCTGAGGTCTTGAGGGTTGAGGTGATCGGTGGGGAGTTCGTGGTGACGCCCTATCCAAGTTGCGGTCATGCTGCGGCCGTCTCGGGGATTCAACGGGCGGTGCTCTGTGCCGAGTTCGCGAACCCGTATTTCCGATGGCGGGTGGTGCAGGCGGTTGGTCTCGACCTTGCGGAGATCGGGGACGGCTATGTTCCGGACCTCGTAGTAATGACCTCAGAGGTCGAATCGGCGATCATGGCGGAGGCGAATGACCGGTACCTTCGACCAGCTGATATCAGCCTGGTTGCCGAAGTGACCGCGCCTTTCAGTGCGCAGAATGATCGCCGTGCCAAGAGGCAGGGGTACGCGCGGGCCGGGGTGCCCTACTACCTGCTGGTGGACCGGGACCCGTGGCAGTCTGGCGTCACGCTGTTCGGCGGGCCGAACAAGGCTGAGGGGACGTACAAGGTGCTGGGGGAGTGGAAGTTCGGCGAATCGGTCCGGCTTCCGGAGCTGTTCGGCGTCGAGATCGGCACCGATGCCTGGAAACCCTGGTGTGGATAGGTGAAACGTCGCTGCCCGGGACTCCGGGCAGCGACGTTTCCGCGTCTCCGCTTCGCCCGGTGTACCTGGACGGCGTACGCCTACGACACCTGGAGGACCGCCGCATGACCGTTGAACTCCGCCACCACACCACCCTGCCCCCCGAGGCCCGGCAGGACCTGCTGGATGTGTACGCCGACGTGCGGGCCCCACTGCTGCACCTGCCGAACTACCGCGTCGACGTGTTCGCCGAACGCCTCGACCGGCATGCCGCCGAGCCCGGCTTCGGACTCGTCCTCGGCTGCGACGGCGAGGTGCCGGTCGGCTATGCCTACGGCAACACGATCGAGGGGGGTGACGGGTACTGGAAGCGCATGACCGAGCCCCTTCCGGACGGCTATACGGAGACCCCGGCTCTGGCCATCAAGGAGATCGGTGTCCGGATCCCATGGCGGGGCACGGGTGCCGCCCGCCGAATCCACGACGACCTGCTGCGCCGCCGAGTTGAGGGCCGTGTCACCCTCCTGGTCAACCCGCTCGCCGGGGACGGCAAGGTCCAGCGGCTCTACGAGACCTGGGGCTACCAGGCGTTCAACGCGCAACAGCCCTCGCCGGACTCGCCCCGGCTGACCGCGATGATCCGGCCGATCCGCTGAGCCTGGGGCGGTGGTGCCTGGTACTCCACGCTGATGCTGCGCCAACCAGCTGTTGCGCAAAGCTCTCGTTCGGGATCGTCGACGTGATCTGGGTTCCGCGAGAGTCGGTGGCCCGCTTCATCGACGTCGATACGATCTGCCCACCCAGCCTGGCCGCCCTGGAGGAGCAGACATGACACAGCAGAGTGCGGAGGAACGCCCGGGAATTGCCGCCGCGATCGTGGTCCGCGGAGGCCGCGTGCTGATGGTGCGGCGGCGGGTCAGTGAGGGCCAGCTCTCCTGGCAGTTCCCGGCCGGTGAGATCGAGGCCGGCGAATCGCCCGAGGAGGCGGCCGTTCGCGAGACCGCGGAGGAGACCGGGCTGGGTGTGGCCGTCGTCGGTTTCTTGGGCGAGCGGGTGCATTCGAAGACCGGCCGGCTGATGTCGTACACGGCCTGCGAGGTCGTCGGCGGCACCGCCGAGGTGGTGGACACGGACGAACTGGACGCCCTTGCGTGGGTGGCCCTCGCCGAGATCCCCGAGTACGTGCCGTACGGGCTCTTCGAGCCGGTGCAGGCATACCTGGACATTGCGCTCACTGCCTGACCGAGGTGGACGGCGTCGGGGTCGCCGAGTTGGTCGGCGAGGGTGGCCGGTGGCGGGCCGTCGGCGCGCTGCCCGGTCGGGAGGACGGCCCCGCATTCGTCATCGGGCTCGCCGTGAGCGATACGAAGATCGCTGTAGAGCTGTCGCTGGAGTTGGACCAGGCCGGGCAGGAGCTCAGCAGCGCATCGGCAGTAACTTCCTGAGCCGCAGCAGGTCGTCTCGACCGTGGAGTGGCGGGCCCCTCGGGGAATCCGAGGGACCCGCCACCCTCGTACGCCTCAGCGTGTGATCAGCTCGCGAACCGCGTCGCTCACCTCAGGCAGGTCGCTGGGGAGGGCCCATTGGTGGGCGTCGTGCTCGGTGGGGACAACCGGTTCGGTCTTCTGCACGGTGACGGCGAAGTTGAACTGGCGGGTGGTGCCGCCTCGGCTGTTCTTGTAGTCGAAGTGCCCGATGTAGCCGGTGACCTGGTCGATGGTGAGGCCGGTCTCCTCGGCGGTCTCCCGATGGAGGGCGTCCAGGATGGTCTCCCCTGGCTCGACCGTTCCGGAGGGGACCTCCCACAGGCCGCCCAGGTAGTCGTCGGGATTGCGGCGCACGAGCAGGACGCGGCCGTCGTGGTTGATCACGGCGGCGGCGACGAAGCCGGTGATTCCGGCGGTTTCGGCCTCGGCTGCCAGGCCAGCGGCGAACTCGGGGGAGGTGGCGGTCACAGCAGCTCCTTGTGATGGTCGCTGATCTTGATGGCCGCGCGGACGTACTGCTCGGCCAGCTCCAGATCCTGTTCACGATGCCAGGCCGGGAGCTTGATCGTCTGGGCGTGTGCGCGCTCGGTAGCCCGCCGAGCTCGTCCGGCCGGTAGATGAGCGTCAACCCGTACCAGGGCGGGACCACCCCTTCGGGTAGCTCGGTGGCCTCCGGGCCCGGTATCCGGGCCAGTTTGCCGTGCGGCCACAGCCATTTCGACCTGTCCCGGAGGCCGCCCCCGGCAGCCGGGGGCGGCCTCCGGGCGCTCATTGGCTTCTTCCGGCAGGGCGGCACGCGGTGAGGCCCGGGGCGGGCACCCGCCGGGAGGCGGGTGGGGGGTGGATGGTGGGGAACGGTGGGGGCCTGGCCGAGGAAGCGGATGATGCGCGGGTGTTCAGCTGGTGACGGGAACGCCGCTGCCCGGGACTTCCGAAGGGGGAGTCCCGGGCAGCGGCGCTTTCAGCGTTGGGGTCAGGCCGTGCGGGGTTTGCGGGCGACGGCGAGGGCCAGGGCGGTGCAGAGGAGGGCGGCGACGGTGGCGAAGCCGCTGATGGCGGGGAGGAGGCCGTAGCTCTTGACCAGGGCGCCCACGATGACGATGGGGAGGGAGCTGCCGAGGTAGACGATGATCCACAGGGAGCTCATCTCGGAGCCCCGGCGTTCCGGGTTCATCGCGGCGACGGCGGTGGTGAACAGGGAGCGGAAGGCGACGCCCTGGCAGGCGCCGCCGAGGACGCTGCCGATGAAGAGCAGCGCGGGGGTGTCGGTGTACCCGGCGGCGACCACCAGGCCCAGGCCGGTGGCCAGGCCGGTCATGCCGAGGGCGATGACCGTACGGTCGGCGGTCGGCGGGACGATCAGCTGGGCGGCGGCCGAGGAGCCGAGGAGCAGGGCGGCCACGATCGCGCCGGTCAGGTGCGAGGGCGTGTGCAGCAGCTTGGCGGAGAAGGCCGGGGCCAGGCTGAGGTAGACGCCGAAGACCGCGTAGGAGATGAAGCCGGCCGAGGCGGCGAGCAGGAACTCGCGGCGGCCGGCGACCGGCAGGGCGAGGCGCTGCGGGCGCAGGTGGGCCGGGGTGGTGATGCGGGGCGGTGACGCGGGCGGGCGGTTGCGGCCGGGCATCCGGGGGTGGACGACCGCCAGCGGCACGCAGAGCGCGAGCAGGGCGACGGCGTGCAGCAGGAAGGGCGTCAGCAGCGGGTCGGAGCCGTTCGCCAGCAGGGCCCCGACGACCGGGCCGAGGGCGACGCCGCCGGCGGAACAGGCCAGGGTGAGCTTGGCGGCGAGTGTCGGGTGGTCGGGCAGCAGGTCGCCGAGGGCGGCCCCGGCGGCGCCGGTGGACAGGCCGACGGCGATGCCCTGGACGGCCCGGCCGAGGGCGAGCTGCCAGAAGCTGTCGGAGGTGGCGAACACGACGTCGCCGGCGGCGGCCAGGACCACGGCGGGCAGGATCAGGGCGCGGCGGCCGAGGTGGTCGGACCAGTGGCCGACCACGGCCAGGACCGGGACCAGCGCGAAGACGTAGATCGTGAAGAGGATCGTGGTGTCGAGCGGGCCGAGGCCGAGGCGCTGCTGGATCATCGGGTAGATCGGCGTCGCCAGGTTGGCACCGATCAGCATGAACAGCAGGGCGGCGGCGACCAGGCCGACGCGTATGCCGCGCAGCGCGTTCCAGCGGCTGATCGCGGCGAGCTGGAGCTGGGCGCGGGGCGCGAGCTCCAGGGGGAGCAGGGCCTCCGACAGTCGGCGTCCGTCGAGCTGCGCGGTGCGCAGCACGGAGCCGGCGGGGGAGAGGTCCGCCATGGCAGGGGTCTCCTGTGGCCGGGCGCCACCGGGGTCGGCTGGGTGTGCCGGCGCGCCCGTCCTGAGGCGCTGTGGTGGTGGCCGCGGTGCGGGGCTCCCTGGTGGAGCGGGTGAGCTGAGAGAAGGGGCTTCGTTGCCCGGTGGCCCGCGCGGGGTTGTGCGCGGTGCCAAAGCGAAGGATAAGGGGTGGGCGCGTGGAAGCGGCGCGCGCCCCTTTGCGCGCCCTGTGAGGCCGGGCATCGGGGGTGCCCGGCCTATACGCTGAGGTGGTAGATCGACACGCGGAGCTGTTCGAGCTGACCGCTGGCTGAGGGAGAGCACACGACGATGGCCGGACGACGTCGGAAGAACACGGGGGCGGGGGCTTCGGCCGGAGAGGGCGCGGCCGAGGCGGTCCTGCCCGCGGACCTGGAGCTCCAGGACCTCTACGGGGCGTTCGCCGCGCACGGTCTGGACGACGAGGACCTGGACGACGCGGCGATCCTGGTGCCGCCGGTGAAGCTGCCCGCGGAGCAGGAGCTGGCCGAGCAGGCGAAGGCCGTGCCGATGTTCGGCTACGCGCTGGCGCTGGCCCGCTGGGCGTCCCCGCACCGGGTGGTGGACGAGTTCGGGGACCTCGTCCAGGAGGACCGGGCGCCGGTCGCCCGGCTGCTCGGGCTGGCCCCGGCCGAGGGCGAGGTGCCGGAGGAGGCCGAGGTCGAGGCGCTGCGGGCCTGGTCGCTGGCCTGCGACCTGGACCTGGTGGAGCTGGGCACGACCAAGGAGGGCGAGCACGTCGCCGTCCCGGGCCCGGACCTTGAGCCCGCCGAGCGGGGGGACGCGGAGACCGTCCTGGAGCTGTGGCTGACCGCCGCCGGGATCGTCCGGGAACTGGCGGTGGAGGCGGACTCGCTGCCGGAGCAGGACGAGGCGGCGGAAGCGTCGGCGGACCAGGCGGACCAGGACGAGACGGACGAGGACGACGAGGACGGCCTGAGCGAGGTCGAGGAGGCCCGGGACGCCGCCGCCGAGCTGCTCGACGAGGCACTCCAGGTGCTGTACGAGACCACCGCCTTCGCCGAGCCGGGCAACGAGACGGTGCCGCTGGGCGTGCTCGCCGCGCTGCTGGTGGTGCCGGAGGGCGAGGAGCCGAGCGAGGAACTGCTCGGCGACATCACCGACGTGATGGTCGCGCTGGACCCGATGCTGGGCGACCTCGCCGAGCTGGGCCTGCTGGAGTACCGGCCGATCGACCCGGAGCTGTTCGACGAGGAGGAGGGCGAGGAGCCCGCCCTCGTCGGGGAGGCGCCGCTGGACGAGGAGGAGTCGGCCCGCTTCGGGCTGGTCCGGCTCACCCCGCTCGGCCAGTACGGCATCCGGCAGTGGCTGCTGGAGGACGGCTACGACGCCCCGCTGGTCGGCGAGCTGGCCCAGGGGGACGCCGCCGAGCTGCTGCGCGGGGTGTGCGAGGCGGCCAACGTGCTGCCGGAGGAGGAGCTGCGGGTCTGGGTGGCCGGACGGGAGCCGGAGCCGGCGGCGCGCGAGCTGCTGGCGGCGGCGCGCGGCGACGACGCGTACGGTCCGCTGCGCCGGATGCTGTGCGTCTCGGCGCTGAACCTGCTGGGGGCGGGCGCCGAGCCCGCCGCCCGGGAGGTGCTGGACGACCCGGAGCTCGGCGGTGCGGCGCGGGCCTGGCTGTCCGCGCTGGGCGCGACGGACGTGCCGGTGCCGGAGCGGACGATGGCGCTGTGGACGGTGGTCGACACCTTCGCCGCCCAGCTGCTGGACAGCGGCGGCGACGCGGCGCTGCTGCGCGAGCTGATCACCGACCTGCCGGTGAAGGGCGACCCGGCGTCGTGGTTCGGTGAGCTGTGGCGGGTCGACCACCCGTACACGGCGGACGTCCTGGAGGCGATCGGCGAGCTGCACACGGACCGGGCGCTGGCCAAGGAGGCGCGCAAGGCGGCCTTCAAGGCCCGGTCGAAGGGCTGAGGAGGCGCTGGAGGAGGCGTTGAGGAGGCGCCGAGGAGGCGCTGAGGAGGGGCGGGCGAGGACGGCGGAGGGACGGACGACGGGCTACGGGAGGTCCAGCGAGCCGTCCTCGGTGAAGGGGAAGAACGGGTTGTGGGCCAGCTCCCACAGGTGCCCGTCCGGGTCCTCGAAGTAGCCGGAGTAGCCGCCCCAGCTGGTCGGGACCGGCGGCTTGACCACCACGGCGCCGGCCTCGACCGCGGTGCGCAGCGCGGCGTCCACCAGGGCGGGGGACTCCAGGTTCACCGCCAGGGTGACGCCGCGGAAGGAGGGTTCGCCGGTCGCGGGCACGCCCGCGTCGGCGGCCAGCTCCTCGGAGGGGAAGAGGCCCAGCACCGAGTCGGAGGTGCGGAACCAGACGATCTCCGGGCTGGAGGCGGCGGAGCGCCGCCAGCCGAGGTCCTGGTAGAACCGGGCGCTGCGGTCGAGGTCGGAGACGCCGAGGGTGACGATGCTGATCCGGGCGGGGAAGGCGGGCTGGGCTGCGTCGTTCTGTGCTGTCATGCCGCCAGCGTAGGGAGGGCTGCTGACATCGTGGCCGATGGACACGGCCACCGCCCCGGTACGGCAGCGGAGCTGATGACCCGGCAGCTCCCGGCACGTAAAGTGGCGTCAGCGGTGCGGGCGCGAGGACTCGGGGGTGCGGCAGAGGATGGTGCGGGAGAGCGGCGGAAGGCCCCAGGAGTGGAACGTCGAGCGGTCGGGGCCGGAGCGGTCGGGCGGGCCGGAGCGCTTCGCCGGCCAGGAGGACTTCTCCCGCCGGACCCTCGCCACGGTGGACTTCCCGGTGTACGGCGTGGTCGGGCCGCCCGGCCGGGGCGAGGCGCTCGCGGCCTTCGAGACCTGCGGCGGTGAGCTGCGCTGGGTCGAGGTGCAGTGCGGTGACTGGACCACCGCGGCCGGGCCGTACGTGACCGTGCGGACGTACCGGCCGGGGGCCGACGGCTGTGAGGTGCTGCCCGAGCTGGAGGACGTGGTCGAGGACGAACGGGACCGCGTCTACGAGCAGTTGGGCGTGGACGAGGGGGACGGGCCGGGGCGGGTGCGGACGCTGCGGGAGTGGATCACCGTGGACGGTGAGCCCTGCGCGGTGGAGGTGCACGAGGACCGGCCGGTGCCCGGCGGTGTGGCGGGTGGCGGGGTCTCGGGTGGTACGGCAGCCGGTGGGGCCTCGGGTGGTACGGCAGCCGGCGGGGCGTCGGGCGGCGGGTCGGAGGCCGCCGGGTCGGTGTGGGCCGTCCGGTTGCGGGTCCACGGGCAGGCCGTCACGGTGTGCGGGCGCGGGCTGCCCCCCGGCGGGGTGGAGCTCGCCGGGATCGGGGACTTCGACTGCTACCTGCGCGGGCGCACCGAGCTGCTGCGCGACCTGGCCTCCCGGCGGGCCCGCTACGTCCCGGTCGAGGAGCGTGAACTGCCGACCGCTGCGGGGCTGGAGGCGCACCGGGAGCTGATCGCCCAGAGCATCGCGGAGGCCGCCGCGATCGAGGCGCAGGTGCGGGTCGGGCGGACGCCGCGGCTGCCGCGCGGGCTGCGCGGGGACGTCTGCGCGGTGCGCTGGGAGGCGGCGGTGCGCCAGCAGATGCGGCTCGCCACGGAGACCCGGGAGGAGGCCGCGGCGGCGGTGACCTCGATGGTCAACCACCTCAACCGGCTGTCCCAGCAGACGCACTGGCTGATCGGCACGCCGCAGGGCGAGGCGGCGGTCGAGGAGGTGGTCCGGTACACCGTGTTCGCCAGCGAGGTGGCGAGCCTGCCGGCGCAGCGGGCCTGGGAGCAGCTGTGGCGGGAGCGTCCGGGGACGGCCGGGTCGGGCACCCCGGAGGAGCACCGGCTGGTGGAGCAGCTGTGGCTGGCGGCCTGGGAGCAGTGGCGGACCGGGCGCGGCTGACCCGCGCTCGACCGATGTGCGCTCGACCGATCCGGGCGGGGCTGACCCGCGCTCGGTAAAGCGTGGGTCATGTGTCGGTCATCGGTTGGCAAATGGTCGCCTCGTCGTGCGATGGGCGTCATGCCGGGTTCACCCCTGCGGCGGAGTCTGCTGGGCGTCGACGACCTGCCTCGACGCCCGTACACCCCCCCCCCAGGAGTTGCTGCCATGTCGCTGTCCCGTCGGGACTTCGTCAACCGTTCCACCCTCGTCGGGGCCGGCGTGCTGATCGCCGGCGGTGCCGAGGCGCTGGCCAGCGCCCCCGGTGCGATCGCCGCGCCGGTCGGCGGCGAGGCCCCGGTCGCCGCCGCGGCCGGTGCCGCCGGGACCAACGCGGCGGGCGGCGCCGCGATCGGCTACGGCCCGCTGGTGCCGGACCCGGCCGGGCTGCTCTCGCTGCCCAAGGGCTTCTCGTACAAGGTGCTCAACCGGGCCGGGCAGACCCGGCTGCGCACCGGCGAGTTCACCCCGAGCAACCACGACGGCACGTCCGCCTTCGAGGACGAGCGCGGCGGCAACCTGATGGTGGTCAACCACGAGCTGTCCGGCGCCCGGGCCAACTGGCCGCACCCGGTGCCGCTGACCGAGGGGCACGTCTACGACCCGGGCGCGGCCGGCGGCTGCACGATCGTGCACGCCAAGCGGGACGGCTCGGTCGAGCAGTGGGTCGGCATCGCCGGCACCGCCACCAACTGCGCGGGCGGGGTGACCCCGTGGGGCACCTGGCTGTCCGGCGAGGAGACCGAGGACAAGGCCGGCAAGAACGGCTTCACCAAGGACCACGGCTACGTCTTCGAGGTCGACCCCTTCGACGACGAGTACAACCGCGACCCGCAGCCGGTGAAGGCCTTCGGCCGGTACGCCCACGAGGCCGTGGTGGTGGACCCCAAGCGCGGTCACGTGTACCTCACCGAGGACGCCTCCAACCCGAACGGCCTGCTGTTCCGCTGGACCCCGCCGGCCGGCTTCCGGCACGGCCGGTACCAGCTGCGCAAGCTCGCCGCCGACGCCGGCGTGCTGGAGGCCTTCAAGGTCTTCGACGCCCAGGGCAGGTTCGTCGACGACCTCTCCCGGGCCACCAAGGTCGGCACCGTCTACGGCGCCGACTGGGTCAAGGTGCAGGACCGCGACGCCCGGACCGTCTCGGTGCGCAAGCAGTTCAAGGAGGGCGAGGTCACCCGGGCCCGCAAGCTGGAGGGCATGTGGTGGGGTGACGGCGGCTTCTACTTCGTCTCCAGCTTCGCCCGTTCGGAGAGCCCGCTGCAGCACGACGGCCAGGTGTGGTTCTACAACCCGGCGCGTCGCACCATCACCCTCAAGGTGCTGCTGGGCGTCAACGACGACGTCCTGGGCGACCACGACAACTACGACGGCCCGGACAACATCACCGTCTCGCCGTACGGCGGCATCGTGATCGCCGAGGACGGCAACGGGATCTCGCACCTGTTCGGCGCCACCGAGGACGGGCTGGTCTACCCGATCGCCCGCAACGAGCTGAACATCGGCAGCGCGGCCAAGCCCGAGTTCAGCGAGTTCACCGGGGTGACCTTCTCGGACGACGGCCGGACCCTCTTCGCCAACATCCAGGAGCCGGGCATCCAGCTGGCGATCAGCGGGCCGTGGCGCCGGCTGAACGAGCACAAGCGCGGCCAGGGGTACGGAGCCTGACGGAGCGTCAAGTAAACGGCTGCCCGCGGACTACTCGTCCGCGGGCAGCCGCAGTTGCAGCATCGCCAGCAGCCGCTGCTGCGGCTGGGCGAGGTCGATGCCGGTCAACTGCTCGGCGCGGCGCACCCGGTAGCGCAGGGTGTTGGGGTGGATGTGCAGGGCGTCGGCGGCGACCCGGACCTCGCCGAGCGCGTCCAGCCAGGCGAGCACCGACTCGGCGAGCCGGGTGTGGTGGCGGCGGTCGTACGCGGTGAGCGCGGTGAGCCGCGGGTCGCGCAGGCCGGTGCGGTCCTGGAGCAGTGCGAGCACCTCGCTGACCAGCACCTCGGCCTGGACGTCGATCAGCGCCGCGACGTCGAGGTCGACCCCGCCGCGGCCCATCGCGTCCAGGATGCGGTCGGCCTGGGCGCGGGAGTCCGGCACCTGGGACAGGCCGTCGACGGTCGAGCCGATCGCGGCGCGCAGCGGGACGCCGAGGTGCTCCCGGGCGGCGGTGACCACCTCGGCCGCCCAGTCGCGCACGGTGGTCATCGGCAGACCGGGCGGGAGCTCGGGCAGCAGCACGTAGACCCGGGACTCGATCGGGGCGAGCAGTGCGGCGCGGTGCCGGGCGGCGGTGTGCACCGAGATCAGGCCGGTGACGTCGGAGCGGTGCAGCGCCTCGGTGGTGCGGGCCCCGTACGCGAGCACGGTGGCCGGGCGGCGCAGGTCCAGGCCGAGGTGGGTGGCCAGCGACTGGGGGCCGGTGGAGCCCTCCAGCAGTCCGGTCAGCAGGGTCTGGGTCAGCCGGACGTCGGCGGACAACTCGCGTCGGCGGCGCACCAGTTGGGCGGCCGCGACCCGGGCGGCGCCGACCAGGGCCTGCTCGGCGTGGGCAGCCAGCGGCTGGGCGCCCTCCTGCACCCAGATGGTGCCGAGCGGCTGCGCGCCGGCCCGGATGCCGACCGCCAGGCGGCGGCGCAGGCCGAGCTCGGGGTGCGGCTCGACCGCGATCGGGGTGTCCGAGCTGCGCAGGTGCTGGAAGATGCCCCACTCGCGGAGCTTGGAGAGGTACGGCTCGGGGCCCTGCCAGCCGAGGATGGAGAGCCGGCGCAGGTCGTCGACCTCGTCGGAGTCGGAGGAGCGGGAGTAGGCGAGGACCCGGCTGGAGGTGTCCTCGATCGAGACGATGCCGTTGGTGAGCACGGCGACGGTCTGGGCGAGGGAGAAGAGGTCGCCCGCGTTGGGTTCGGGGGCGCCGGGGGAGGCCGGGGCGTCGGGACCGGCGATGATCGCCCGGGCGAGCGAGTCCAGGTGCTCCCAGCGGGTCTCCCGGCGCACCGACAGCAGGGCGACGCCCGCGTCGGTGGCGGCCTCGCGCAGGGCGTCGGCCTGGCCGGGGGCGTCCAGCTTGACCGCGACGGCGGCGGCGCCGGCCCGGCCGGCCGCGCGCAGGGCGGGGAGGGCGGCGCGGCCGCGGGCGCCGATGGCGAGCACGAGTTCGCCGGGGGAGGCGGTCGGCGGGTCCTCCGGGTCGAGGATCGCGACGTCGCGGACGGGGACGTCCAGGCCCTGGGGGGCGGCCTGGAGTTCGACCAGGGGTTCGCCCAGGGACATCAGCAGCTGGCGGAGCGGGAGCCCGGGGGTGGTCACGCCGGGCCTCCTTCATCCGCTCGGACAACGGTGTGCGGTCGATTTTAGCCGGTTGGACAGGACCGGGACGGTCCGACGGTTCCGGCCGGGGCGTCCAGCGGAGGGTGGTGCCGAGAGTGGCACCGCGAGTGGTGCCGAGAGTGGTGCCGAGGATGGTGCCGGTGGGGCAGGTAGGGCGGATGGGGCTGCCGTGACCGTTGTGTGATCGCTTTCGTCGGTCCGGACAACGCCGTACGGGGGAATTTAGCCGCCCGGCCAATCAAGTGGCCGGGCAGCCAGGAATAGCGTTCGTGCTGTGGCCCGTGCGTGACCCGCGCAGGCCTTCCCCCGCATTGCAACGAAGGAGAGCGTGCGCCTCATGGACGCTGTGACCCAGGTCCCCGCGCCGGTGAACGAGCCGGTCCACAGCTACGCCCCCGGCAGCCCCGAACGGGCTCGCCTGGAGGCCAAGCTGAAGGAGCTGGGCGGCCAGGAGCCGGTCCAGCTGACCATGACGATCAACGGTGAGCGCCGGATGGGCGGCGGCACCGAGATCCACGTCGTCCAGCCGCACAACCACGCGGCTCGGCTCGGCACCCTGCGCAACGCCACCCAGGCCGACGCGCAGGAAGCCATCGACACTGCCCTGGCCGCTGCCCCGGCCTGGCAGGCGCTCTCCTTCGACTCGCGCGCCGCGATCTTCCTCAAGGCCGCCGACCTGCTGGCCGGCCCCTGGCGCGAGACCCTGGCCGCCGCCACCATGCTCGGCCAGTCCAAGACCGCCCAGCAGGCCGAGATCGACACCCCCTGCGAGCTGGTCGACTTCCTGCGCTTCAACGTGCACTTCGCCCGCCAGATCATGGCCGAGCAGCCGGTCTCCTCGGACGGCGTGTGGAACCGCAGCGACCACCGCCCGCTGGAGGGCTTCGTCTACGCGATCACCCCGTTCAACTTCACCGCGATCGCCGGCAACCTGCCGACCGCGCCCGCGCTGATGGGCAACGTGGTGCTGTGGAAGCCGTCCCCCACCCAGCAGTACTCCGCGCACCTGCTGATGCAGCTGCTGGAGGAGGCCGGCCTGCCCAAGGGCGTCATCAACATGGTGACCGGCGACGGCCTGGACGTCTCCGCCGTCGCGCTCAAGCACCCCGCGCTGGCCGGCATCCACTTCACCGGCTCCACCGCCACCTTCCAGCACCTGTGGCGTTCCGTCGGCGAGAACATCGCCGGCTACCGCACCTACCCGCGGATCGTCGGCGAGACCGGCGGCAAGGACTTCCTGGTCGCCCACCCGTCCGCCGACCCGGCCGTGCTGAAGACCGCGATGACCCGCGGCGCCTTCGAGTTCCAGGGCCAGAAGTGCTCGGCGCTCTCCCGCGCCTACGTCCCCGCCTCGATCTGGGCCGGCCTCAAGGACGAGTTCGCCGCCGAGGTCGACGGCCTCACCATGGGCGACGTCAGCGACCTGTCCAACTTCATGTCGGCCGTCATCGACGAGCGCGCCTTCGCCAAGAACAAGGCCGCCATCGACCGCGCCCACGCCGACGCCTCCGTCGAGGTCCTCGCCGGCGGCAGCTACGACGACTCGGTCGGCTACTTCGTCCGCCCGACCGTCCTGGTCTGCCAGGACCCGGCCGCGGAGTACTTCCGCGAGGAGTACTTCGGCCCGATCCTCGCCGTGTACGTCTACGAGGACGAGAAGTACGAGGAGATGCTGGCCCAGATGGAGTCCGTCTCCGCCTACGGCCTGACCGGCGCCATCATCGCCCAGGACCGCGCCGCGGCCCAGGACGCGATGCACAAGCTGCGCTTCGCCGCCGGCAACTTCTACATCAACGACAAGCCCACCGGCGCCGTCGTCGGCCAGCAGCCCTTCGGCGGCGGCCGCGCCTCCGGCACCAACGACAAGGCCGGCGCCAAGCAGAACCTGGCCCGCTGGACGTCGACCCGCTCGGTCAAGGAGACCTTCGTCCCGCCGACCGACTACCGCTACCCGCACATGGGCTGACCAGCCCACCCCGACCGCTCTGCGCCCAGTAGCCAACGGTCACCCGCGACGCCCGGCCCCGCAGCCGGGCGCCGCCCCGCCGGGGCGGCGGCTCACCCCCGTACCGCCGCCCCGGCTCTTTCTGCCACCCTTGGAAACATCAGCTCCAGGAGTCACGATGCTCCGTTCCGCCCTTCTCGCGGCCTCGCGGTCCCCCCAGGTCCGCACCGTGGTCGAGAAGTTCCCCCCGACCCACGCGATAGTCGAGCGCTTCGTCGCCGGTGACGTCCTCGACGACGCCGTGACCGCGACCGACGACCTGGTCGCGACCGGCCGCAAGGTCACCCTCGACCACCTCGGCGAGGACACCAAGGACGCCGCCCAGGCCGCCGGCACCGCCGAGGCGTACGAGCACCTGCTCAAGGCCCTCAAGGAGACCGGCCTCGCCGCCGGCGCCGAGGTGTCCGTCAAGCTGTCGGCCGTCGGCCAGTTCCTGCCGGTGGACGGCGAGAAGATCGCGCTGGAGAACGCCCGCCGCATCTGCGAGGCCGCCGCCGACGCGGGCACCACGGTGACCCTCGACATGGAGGACCACACCACCACCGACTCCACCCTCGCCATCGCGCGCGAGCTGCGGGCGGACTTCCCCTGGCTGGGCGTCGTCCTCCAGGCCTACCTGCGCCGCACCGAGGCCGACTGCCGCGAGTTCTCCGGCCCCGGCTCCCGGGTGCGCCTGTGCAAGGGCGCCTACAAGGAGCCCGAGTCGGTCGCCTTCCAGGGCAAGCACGAGGTCGACCTCGCGTACGTCCGCGCGCTCAAGATCCTGATGGCCGGCGAGGGCTACCCGATGATCGCCTCGCACGACCCCAACATGATCAAGATCGCCGGCCAGCTGGCCCAGTGGAACAACCGCACCCGGGACTCCTTCGAGTACCAGATGCTGTTCGGCATCCGCCCCGAGGAGCAGCTGCGCCTCGCGGAGGAGGGCAACACCATGCGGGTCTACCTCCCGTACGGCCAGGAGTGGTACGGCTACTTCATGCGCCGCCTCGCCGAGCGCCCGGCCAACCTCACCTTCTTCCTGCGCGCCATGGCCACCCGTAGCTGACCCTGGCGGCAGGATGAACGGCCCGCACCCCTGACGGGGGGTGCGGGCCGTTCCGTTTGCCTATGAGCGGAGGAAGTACTTGGTGTCCAGCTCGAAGTCGAACGGGGCGGGGAGGGCGAGCGGCTCACCGAAGGCGGCCAGGTGGACTTCGGTGTACTCGTCCCGGTGGGGCTTGCCGAAGAGGCTGACCTGCGATTTCTCGCGGTCGATGAGGAGGTACAGCGGGATGCCGGCCCGGGCGTAGCAGTGGCGCTTGGCGATGCGGTCCTGGTCCGGCTTGCTGGAGGTGATCTCGGCGACCATCGCGAGCCCGTCCGGGTCCATCCAGGGCGGGGCGTCCCAAAAGATGTCGAGTTCCCTCGGAGCGAAGGTCAGGTCCGGGATGACGTAGTTCTTGGGGCAGAGACCACCCCTGGCCAATCGAAGCCCCTTGTTGCCGGAGCCTTGCATACGGACTGCTGACTTCGCCTTCACCTCGTCGATCAGCAGGTCGAAGTAGTACTCGTGCCTGCCGTCCGGCGGTGGTGCCACGATGATCTCTCCCTCGATGAGCTCAGCCCGGAAGCCTTCGGGGGAGTGCAGGCTCAGGAAGCTCTCCAGCAGGATGTCGGCCTGCGACGGGGAGTTCGTGATCGGTTGCTCATGCGCCACAGCACTCATGATGCCCCTCCTTCGGATGGGCGTCACGCTATTCGCCCTTCGGTCGGGTTATGCAGTACACGGCGGACTTTCACTCGATGGTGTGAGTTTGAGGTCCGGCATAGGATTCCGGTACTGGTCAACTTGGCTTTCGGTGGGAGGAGTTGGGGATGTCCAAGGGGTTCGAGGAGTTTGAGGGGTTGTCGACGCCGTTGGTGGCGGATGCGTGTGTGCGGCTCGGGGTGGGGGTGCGGGCGGCGCCGGTGGGGGTGGGGGCGGTGGTGGCCGGAGCGCGGGTGGCGGGGCGGGTGCTGCCGGTGCGGCACTACGGGAGCGTGGACGTGTTCCTGGAGGCGTACGGGGGCGCGCTGGACGGGGACGTGCTGGTGATCGACAACGGCGGGCGGACCGACGAGGCCTGCATCGGGGACCTCGCGGTGCTGGAGGCGCGGGCCGCCGGGGTGGCCGGGATCGTGGTGTGGGGGCTGCACCGGGACACGCCCGAGCTGGTGGAGATCGGGCTGCCGGTGTTCAGCTACGGCGCGCTGCCGGTGGGCCCGCTGCGGCTGGACGGCCGGGAGCCGGAGGCGCTGGAGTCGGCGCGGTTCGGGCCGCACCTGGTGACCGCCGGGGACGTGGTGTTCGCGGACGCGGACGGGGTGCTGTTCGTGCCGGCCGACCGGGCCGGGGAGGTGCTGGAGACGGCCGCCGGGATCGCCGCCACCGAACGGGCGCAGGCCGGGCGGATCACGGCCGGGGACACCCTGCGGAGGCAGACCCGCTTCGAGGAGTTCCTGGAGCGGCGCGCCGCCGACCCGTCGTACAGCTTCCGGCAGCACCTGCGGCGGGTCGGCGGGGCGATCGAGGAGTAGGGCCCCCGTGGCTACAGCGGGCGGTACATGACGTGCAGGCCGACGTAGCCGTCGACCGGGTGGTGGAAGGCCTCGGGGACGGTGCCGACCACCTCGAAGCCCAGCGAGCGGTACAGCTTGACGGCGTGGTCGTTGTTGGCGACCACCGCGTTGAACTGCATGGCGCGGAAGCCCGCCCCGCGGGCCCAGTCGAGGGTGTACTCGACCAGGGCCCGCCCGATGCCCTTGCCGTGGTGCGCCGGGTCGACCATGTAACTGGCGCTGGCCACGTGCCCGCCGTTGCCGGGGCGGTTGCGGTTCATGGTGGCGGTGCCGAGGACCGTGCCGTCCTCGTCGACGGCGACCACGGTGCGGTCGGGGGCGGTCTTCATCCACCACTCCCGGCCCAGCTCGGAGGGCATGTCCAGGGGGTAGGGGAAGGTCTCGCCGGCGGCGACGATGGCGTGGAAGAACGGCCAGATGGCCGACCAGTCCTCGGGGGTGGCTTCGCGGATGATCATCCGACCAGGATGATCCCCGGTGGCGGGCCGTGCCACCGGTTTTCCCGCCGGGCGCCGGTCAGTTGCCGAGGAGGGTGGACTCGACCTGGGCGGCGGCGAACTTCTGGCCCTTGGCGTTGGGGTGCACCAGCGCGTACTTGAGCGGGATGATGCTGGTCAGCACGCCGTCCAGCCAGTGGTCGGGGTCGCAGACGCTGTGTCCGGCGGAGCCCGGGTAGAGGTCGACGTAGGTGTCCTGCTGGGCCGAACTCGTCTGCTCGATGGCCAGGTTGAGCGGCTTGAGGATGCTGTCGCGGGCCCAGCCGAGGTCGCCGGGGGTGAAGGTGCCGAACTGCAGCAGGTTGCCGTACTGGCAGCGGGTGGCGTCCTCGGGGATCAGGTGCGGGTAGCCGACGGTGACGACCCGGGCGGACGGGGCCTTCTGCTGGAGGGCGGTGAGCATGGCGGTGTAGTCGGTGCGCAGCTGGTCGAGCCGGCCGGGGATCTGGGCGTCGTACTTGTCCTTGCAGGGCGTGCCCAGGCCGAGGTGGGTGGCGCCGAGTTCGATGCAGTCCTTGAGGATCTGTCCGAAGCCGAGGTCGTTGCCGCCGGTGCTCACGGTGATCACGGCGGTGTCCGGGTCGACGACGTCGATCTGCGGCGGGACGGGCGGGTACGGCGCGTCGGGGTCGCTGCCGAAGGGCGGGAGCGGGCGGCCGAGCGGGCTCTGCTTGTTCGTGGAGACGTCCGGGCTGGTGGCGCCGCTGCAGCTGGCGTTGTGGAGGTCGACCAGGGCGCCGAGGTCGCGGCGGATCAGCTCGGGGTAGGAGCCGGTGGTGCGGGCGCAGCCGTCCTGGGGCGCGGTGAGGTCGCCGGTGGCCTCGATGACGCCCGCGGTGTAGGAGTCGCCGAGGGCAGCCCACTTGAGCGTGCCGGTCCGGGTGGCGGGCTTGGCCCCGGCGTGAGCCGCGCCGGGGGTGATCAGGCCGACGGTGAGGGCGACAGCGGCGCCGGCGACGGCGAGGCGGGACGGGAAGCGGGGCACGGTCTCTCCTCCACGGGTGCACAGGTGCGTGAGTGCAGGGGAGGATGTGCTTCACCCCCCGGAGAGTCAATCGAGTCGATCCGTGGACGACTTGATGCCCCAGGGGGGTGAATTCGCTGGCGTGGCTTTGACGTTGAGCGGATGTGGTCGGGATCAGAGGAGGGCGGCGGAGGGCTCGATCATCGCCCGGGCGGTCTTGCCGTCGACGAACTCGCCGAGCGCCGTCATCTCCCACTCGCCGGTGGGGCGGCGGACCAGCTTGCACATCACCACGCCGGTGCGCGGCTCGGAGTGGGTCAGGTCGAAGCGGACCAGCTCCTCCTCGGTGCGGACGTCCACCAGGCGGCAGTAGGCGTTCCGCAGCTCGGTGAACTTCTGGCCGGAGAAGGAGTTGACCACGAACACCAGCGCGTGGACCTCGGCCGACAGGCCCTCCAAGTGGACGGTGATCGCCTCGTCGTCACCGCCGTCACCGCCGACCAGGTTGTCGCCGGAGTGGGCGATCGCGCCGTTGAAGATGCTCAGCTTCATGAACCAGGCCGTCTCCAGGCGCCGGTGCTTCGCGTCGAAGGCCAGGCAGGAGGCGTCCAGGTCGATGTCACGGCCGCGGGCGGCGGACTCCCAGCCGAGAGCCATCCGGACCGAGGAGAGGAAGGGGCGGCCGTTCTTCACCAGGGAGACGGAGCTGCCCTTGACCAGGTTGACCCGGCCCTTGTCGAGGGTGACCTTGGGGCGCTCGGCGGGGGCGGGGGTGGGCGTCGCTGCCGGGGTCGGGGTCGGGGCCGGGGCCGGTGCCGGGGGCTCCGGGGGTGCGGCGGGCATGGACGGGACGGTGGCCAGGGCGATCCGGGGGTCGACCGAGGGAGCCGGCGGCGCCGGGGGCACGGGCGGGGTCGGGGGCACCGGCGGGACGGGCGGGACGGGCGGCAGCGGAAGGTCGGCCGGGGAGTGCATCTGGAGGGTCGGCGCGCTCGCCTGCGGGGCGGGGGTCGGCGCTGCCTGCGGTGCCGGTGCCGGTGCCGGTGCCGGTGCCGGGGAGTCGTCGACGGTGACGCCGAAGTCGGTGGCGATGCCCGCCAGCCCGTCCGCGTACCCCTGACCGACCGCGCGCACCTTCCAGACCCCGTTGCGCCGGTAGATCTCCACCACGATGAGCGCGGTCTCCAGGCCCAGCCGGGGCGGGGTGAAGGTGGCCAGGACGGCACCGGTGTCGGCGTCCCGGACGGTGGCGGTGGGCTCGATCCCGGCGAAGGTGGCGGACTGGTCGGCCGGGCTGGCGGTGACCACGACCTTGCTGATGTCCGCCGGGACGGCCGGGGTGTCGACGGTGATCGCGTCCGGTGCTCCGGCGGCGGCCGGGCGCAGGCTCACGCCCGGGCCGTGCGGGGCGTTGAAGAAGACGAAGTCGGCGTCCGAGCGGACCTTGCCGGCGTCGGTCAGCAGCAGGCCGGAGACGTCCAGCGCCTTGGGCGCGGTGACCTCGACGGTCACCCGCGCGGCGGTCAGCGGTGCGTTGCCGCCTTGGGTCAGGACGGTGGACAAGGACTCCTCCTCGGGTGCGGAACGACGGCCCGGGCCGGGGCCGCTGGGGGCGTCGGGCCGGGTGCTGCACACAGTAACGAACGGGGGTGCGGGGATGAGCCCGGTGAGCTGGCCGATCGTCGGACGATCGGATCGGCCGAGGGGAGGTCAGCGAATCGGCAGGGGCGAGGTCAGCGGGCCTGGCCCACCGGCTGCTGGGCGGCCTGCGGCGCGGGCTGGAGCGCCTGCTGCGGCGCGGTCTGCCGGGTGGGCTGCCGGGTGGACTGCGCTGCCGACGGCGGGACGGGCGGCCGGCCGCCGGGCTGCTGGGTGGCGTGCTGGGCGGGCTGCTGGGCGGCCTGCTGGTTGGCCTGCGGCGCCGACGGGCCGAAGCTGCCGAGCGCGGCGACCGCCCGGGGGCGGTCGATGCCGAAGGCCGCGGCGTTCCAACCCTCCTGCGGGCCCGACTTGCGCACCGGACCGGTCTGCTGGGTCGGGCGGGTGCCGCGCACGACGAAGCCGTAGCGGCCGGGCTCGACGTCGGTGCCGGGCGGGGTGGTGAAGCGGTAGACCAGGGTGCCGCGTTCCTGCTGGGTGGTCACCACGGCGCCCGGCAGGTCGGTCCAGACGGTTCCGGTGCCGGGGGCCAACTCGCCTGCGGCGAGCCGGAATTCGGCCTGCAGTGCGGTGACCGGTTCGCTCACGGTGAGGTCGAGCGCGTGCC
The DNA here is from genome assembly GCF_042731675.1 of Kitasatospora sp. NPDC059827. Taxonomy (NCBI): domain Bacteria; kingdom Bacillati; phylum Actinomycetota; class Actinomycetes; order Kitasatosporales; family Streptomycetaceae; genus Kitasatospora; species Kitasatospora sp. NPDC059827. Next base: position 85,552 of record NZ_JBHWIV010000003.1, read on the forward strand.
GGAGGCCGTCGCGGCCGAGGGTGGTGGTCAGCCCGGCGCCGGTCAGGGCCTGGTCGGTGTCCGGGGCGGTGCCGTCGGTGGTCTCGGTGCCCCCGGTGGCGCCGGTGCTCTCGGTGCCGGCGGCGCTTCCGGGGACGACGGCGGCCGGCGGCGGGAGCGGGCGGCCGGGCTTGGCTGGCTGGAGCGCGGGCGGGTGCGGGGACTCGCCCGTACCGGCTGCGCCGACGTCCGGCCGTCCGGTGCCCGTCTGCCCACTGCCCGGCTGCCCGGGGGTCGGGGCGGACGGGTCGGCGGCCGTGGGCGGCTGGGCGGAGGGGGAGGAGCCGTCGGCCGGGGTGTCGGCCGAGGGGCGCGGGTCGTGCCCGGCGGAGGCCTGCCCGCCGGTCGACGGCGTGACCGGGGCGGCCGTTCCGGCGCGCAGCCCTGACGGCGGCGTGGCGGCGGCGTTGGCCGGGCCGGACGGGTGCGTCGAGGGGTGGCCGGAGGGCTTCGGGGCGTGCGGGTGGCCGGAGGGCGGGGGAGGGGTGTCCGTGGTCCGCTCGGAGGCGGCCTCGGCCTGGTCCGTACCGCTCGGGCTGGGCGGCGGGGTGGTGCCGACCCGGGCGACGCCGGCCCGACGGCCGATGCCCTGCTGCTCGTTCAACAGGAGGGTGGTGGCGATGCTGATGCCGACGACGGTGGACATCGCCATCGCGGCACCGGAGAAGCGCAGGGTGGGCAGCCGGAAGCGGCCGCCGAACGGGCGGGGCCGACCGTGTCGACCCTGCCGTGCGGGTTCGTGCTGCACGTCCCGCGTGGTCTCCCCACGCACAGCCACCGGACCCCTCCCTCCCCGAAGCCGCCGTCGCGTCGCCGTATTCTCCCACGCACCACGCCGGGCAGCGGTCCGGCCGTTCCGGGCCGGCCTCGCGGGCGGGCCCGCGCCGGGAGGGGGAGAGCGTACCAGCGGGTGGCCGGACGACGGACAGTATCCCTCCATTTTCCGGACATCCGTTCGATGAGCGGAAGTTGACGGTCCGTCTGATATTCCTGGTAAGGGTCGGCGGGCCCGGGCGGGGGTTATTGCAACCCCCTTGCAACCCTTGCCCGCCCGGTCGCCGGTGACGCAGGCTGATGGCATCCCGCGCCGTTCCCGGAGAGACCGTCATGCCGCCCGACCCGCTGTCCGCAGCCTCCAGTGCCCCCCTCGCCGCCACCCCCACGGGCGGCGATGGGGGTGGCTCCACCGCCGCTCCGGTGTCGGTGGAGGAGGTGCTGACGCTGCGGATCTCACTGGGCGACGAAGTGGTCGGCGAGGTGTGCACCCGGTTCCGCTTCGACGCCGTACGGCCCTACGAGGTGCTGCTGACCTTCCACCTGGGGCGTCCGGACGAGGCGGACTGGGTGTTCTCCCGCGACCTGCTGCGCGACGGACTCCAGGGGATCAGCGGCCAGGGCGACGTCAAGCTGTGGCCGGCGTACTGCCCCTGCCACGGCTCGACACTGCACCTGGCGCTCGAATCCCCGCACGGCAGCGCCCTGCTGGAGGCCTCCAGGCCCCGGGTGCAGGCCTGGCTGGACCGCACCTACGCACTGGTCTCGGCCGAGGCCGAGCGCGACTGCGGGCCCACCGACGCCCAGTTGGCCGCGCTGCTCGCGGGCGGCTGAGGGGCGCAACTCTCCTTCGTGGGAGGGGTGTTGGTGACGGCACCGTCGGTGGACGCGCGGTTCGTGGGGGTGCTGTTCGTCGGGGTGCACGGCGCGGACGGGTCGCCGTCCGGGACCGCCGGGCCCCCGCCGTGGCGCGGTGACGGCACGGGTGCCGCGGCCCCGGGCAGCCGGACCAGGCCCGCCACCAGCTCCGCCCGCAGCCGCCGTACCGCGGGGGCCGTGGAGGAGGGCAGCAGGTCGAGCGGATCGGCCGGCCCCTCCACCGTGACCAGCACCGAGTCGGCGAAGCGGTACGGCCGGTGGGCCAGCAGGCCGCCCAGGTAGCGGCGCAGCCGGGACAGTTCGGCGCGGACCGTGACCGTCCGCCCCGCGTCGCCGAACAGCGCCTCGGCCAACTGGGCCGCCGTACTGCCCTCGCGGGCGGTGGCGAGCAGCAGCAGGAGCTCGGCATGGCGCGGGCTGACCGGGTGCGACCAGCTGTCGGCCGCGCCCCGGACGGACAGTTCGGGGCGGTCCGGTCGCCGCAGGTCGAGGCGGAGCCGGGCGCCCTCGGCGCGTTCGGCGGTCACCGTGCCGGAGCCGTCCGCCCCGGTCGGGCGGACGGGCCGCACCAGCCAGCCGTCCGCGAGCGGTTCCAGCACGCACTCGCCCAGCCCCGGCACCCAGTGCACGGCGGCCGGGACCCAGCCCTCGCTGGGGATGCGCAGCCGGCTCTGCGGCGGGAGCCCGGCCGAGGCGGCGGTCCAGCCGGCCGCGTCCACCACCAGGGCCGGTCCGCCGACCCGGGCGAGCAGCGGGGCGGCCAGGGTGCGCAGCCGGTTCAGCGCCTCCAGGCGGTGGGCACGCAGCTCGGTCTCGGCGAGCCGGGCGGCGGTGGCGGTGAGCTGGAGCAGGTACGGGCGGACGTTGTGGGCCGGGCCGCTGAGGTTGATGGCGCCGACCAGCCGGCCGGTGGTCGGGTCGTGCACGGGGGCGGCCACGCAGGTCCAGGTGTGGTGGCTGCGCAGGTAGTGCTCGGCGGAGTGGACGTGCATCGGGCGCTGGGCGCGCAGCGCGACGCCGATGCCGTTGGTGCCGACGGTCTCCTCGATCCAGCGGGCGCCGGTGACGAAGCCGATCCGGTCGGCGCTGCGGCGCAGGCCGCGTTCGCCCTCCTGCCAGAGCACGTGGCCCTCGGCGTCGGCGATGGCGAGGATCAGCGGTGCCTGGCCCACCGGCTCCAGCAGGGTCTCGCGCAGCACCGGCATGACGTCGTCGAGGCCGCTGGACCGGCGGCGCTGCTCCAGCTCGGCGGGGCCGAGCAGGACGGTGGAGGCGCCGGTGTCGGGGTCGAGGCCGAGGCGGCGCAGCCTCGCCCAGGAGTCGCCGATCTCGGGGCGGGGTTCGAGCCGGCCGGGCGTAGCGGGCCCGGGGTTCTCGGGGAGGACGAGTTCGCGGGCGGCGGCGTCGGCGAGGGTGCGTTCGTGGACCCTGGCCAGCTCCGCCGCGGTCGGCGGGGTGCGGCGCTCTGGTCGTCGGGACTGCCGTCCGGTCTGCCGCACTCGGGTTGCTCCTCGCCGCCGTTCGAGGACGCGCCGGGGTCGACGCGCTGACGAAAGCGTACGGGTGCGACGGGCGCGTGGGGACGGGGTCCACCAAGTCCGCATACCGGGCGGTACGGAAACGGCGGGGGGCGCCCGGCGGGCGCTTCTTCCGTGCCCTTGCGGTGTCCTTTCGGCGATCGTCCGGCGATGGTTCGGCGATCGTCGGGCGATGGTTCGGCGCCCTTCCGGCGTCCATCCGGCGCCCTTCCGGCGCCTTTTCGAGGTCGGCCGGCAGCGCACGTCCGGGGGCGGCTAGCGCTCCGTACCGGGTTCGTGCTGGGCGGTCTCGACGGTGTGGTGGAGGTCGGCGGTGGCCTCCAGGGTGGCCCCGGTGGTCAGGGCCAGGCAGGCGGCCAGCGCCAGCGCGACGGCCCGCAGCCGGGTGGCCGGGGCGGTGGAGGGGAGGGGCTGGAGGAGGGCCGCGACCCGTCGCGGGACCGGGCCGGAGTGGGCGGCGGCGACCAGCCGGGGCCGGGCCGGCCAGGGCGAGCGGCTCGCGGCGAGGGCGGCCCGGCCGACCGCGCGGGCGGTCACGGCGCGGTCGCCGATCCGGGCGGCGGCCACCTCGTCGGCCCAGCGCTCCAGGTGGTACCCGAGGGGAGCGCGCAGTGGGCGGAGCGCCGGGTGGACGTCGGCGGCGTGCTCGGCGAGGGCGAGGAAGACGTGGTGCCGGCCGGTCAGGTGGGCGCGCTCGTGGGCGAGCAGGGCGGAGCGCTCGGGCCCGCTGAGGGCGCGCAGCATCCCGGAGGTGACCACGATCCGGCCGGGCTCGCCGGTCCGGCCGGGGCGGCGCAGGCGGCCGGGGAGGGCGAAGGCGTCGGCGCACTCGTCGTCCAGCACGGTGAGCGGGTGGTCGGCGGGGTGCCGGAGCCGGGCCAGGGCCTGCCGCCAGGCCGCCCGGGCGAGGCGGCGTGCGGGGCGGCGTGCGGAGCGCGGGGCGGGGCGTCCGGCGGGGTACCGGGCGGGGTCCTGGGGCCCGCGCTGGGCGCGCGCCCAGCGCATCGGGGCTTGCCGGGGGCGCGTGTCCGGATGCTGGTCGGCGTCCGTCTCAGCGCACGTCGCGGTGTGCGATGCGGTGTGCGATGCGGTGTCTGCCTCGGGGCCCGGTGCAGCCGCTGTCCCGGCGCCCGACCCGGGCAGTGCGGCCCGGGCGGTGCGCAGTTCCCGGCACCGGTGGCGGGTCGTCCGTACGGCCAGGGCGGCGAGCGCGGCCAGGGCGAGGCCGGCCACCGCTGCGGCGAGCGGGGCGCTGGGCGCGGCGGCGGTGAGCCAGGGCAGCGAGAGGTGGCCGAGGGCGGCGACCGGGGGCAGCTGGAGCAGTCCGGCGGTGGCGAGCAGTCCGAGTGAGCAGAGGGTGCCGCCGGCCAGGACGGTGGCGGTGCCGGCCAGCAGCCAGGCGGCGGCCCGGGGCGGCAGCGCATCGGCGAGCCGGCGGGCCAGCGGGACGGTCAGGAAGGGCAGCAGCAGCGGCGCCCAGACGGCGATCATCACGGGGCGCCCGCCGATCCGGGGCCGCCCGTCGGTCGGGGGCCGCTCGCCGCTGCGGGTCTGCCGCCTGCGCTGTCGGTGCCGTCGGCCTCGACCTCGGCCTCGGCCCCGACATCGGTGCCGTCGGTTACGTCGCTGACGTCGGTGCCGTCGCCGAGCAGGGCGCGCAGCAGCTGCTCGTCCTCGGCGGAGAGGTCGGAGACGAAGCGGGCGAGCACGGTGGAGCGGTCGGCCTCGCGGCCGAGCTCGGTGTGCATCCGGCGGGCGGCGAGGCCCGCCGTGTCCTGGACGGTCGGGGTGTAGGCGTAGGCGCGGCCGGCCCGGGTGCGTTCGACCGTCCCCTTGTCGTGCAGCCGGGCCAGGATCGTCGCGATGGTGGTGCGGGCGAGGTCCCCGCCGAGCGCCGTCTGGACGTCCTGCGGGGTCATCGGCTGCCGGGCCGACCACAGGGCGGCCAGCACCTCGGACTCCAGCTCCCCGGCGGGCCGGCGGGCGGACGGTACGTCGGACATGGCGGCGCTTCCTCCAGCTTTCGTCTACAGTCATGTAGACCGTCTACGTCACTGTAGACGGTCCCGGGCGGGTCCGCCGCGCGTCGCGGCGACCGCCCCCCAACGTACGGGAGGTCCGCCAGCCTTGCTCCAGTTCCCCGCCGATCCGGCCGTTCACCTCGCGATGGGCACCCACCTCTCGATGGGCACCCACCTCGCCGTGAACCCGCTGGACGCCTCCTCGCTGCTCGCCGCCTTCGGGGCGTTCGGCATCGCCGTGGTGCTGTTCGCCGAGACCGGCCTGCTGGTGGGCTTCTTCCTGCCCGGCGACTCGCTGCTGTTCACCGCGGGCCTGCTCTGCGTGCCCGGCGCCACCAAGGGCCCGCAGCTGCACCTGTGGCAGGTGCTCCCCGCCGCCCTGATCGGGGCGCTGGCCGGGGCCCAGGTCGGCTACCTGATCGGCCGGCGCGGCGGCCGGGCGCTGCTGGGCCGGACCAAGCGCAAGAGCCTGCTGGAGGGCGTGGCGCGGGCCGAGGAACTGCTGGCCAAGTACGGCCACGGCAAGGCGATCGTGCTGGCCCGGTTCATCCCGGTGGTCCGTACGGTGCTGAATCCGCTCTGCGGCGTACTCGAAGTGCCGGTCCGCTCGTTCACCTTCTGGCAGGTCACGGGCGGTGCGGTCTGGACCGTCGGCGTGGTGCTGGCAGGGTACGGGCTCGGGTCCTCGATTCCCGGGATCGACCAGTATCTGCTGCCGATCATCGGTCTGGTAGTAGTTGTCTCCGTGCTCCCCATTGTTCTCGAACTGTTCCGCGCCCGTAAGGCGCGCCGTCACGGAGGTGACGTGTGATGTCCTCTCGGGCTCTCGCCGTGTACGACGGCAGTGGCATCGACGGCGGCCTCTACACCCAGGTGAACAAGTGGGCGCAGTCCGCCCCGACCTGGCTGGACGACGTGATCAAGGTCTGGTCCGCGATCGGTCTCGGCCTGTTCGCCCTGTTCATGCTGTACGCCTGGTGGCGGGCGCGCGGCGCCGACTCCGCGGTGATGGCCAAGGTGCTCGCATCCCCGGTGATCGTGGTCGTCGCGTACGGCCTCAACTCCGTGCTCAAGGGCATGGTCGAGGAACTCCGGCCGTGCGCGCAGATCAAGGGCAGCGTCTCGTTGGAGACCTGCCCCGCCGCCGGTGACTGGTCCTTCCCCAGCAACCACTCGGTGATCGCCTTCGCCGCCGCGATCTCGCTCTGGTTCGTCAGCCGCCGGCTCGGCGTCGTCGCCACCGTCTTCGCGGCCCTGATGGCCGCCTCCCGGGTCTGGGTCGGCGTGCACTACCCCCACGACGTGGCGGTCGGCGCCCTCGTCGGCACCCTGGTCGCGCTGGCGCTGGCCCCGCTGGCCGGACGCTGCGGACCGCTCGTCGACAGGATGCGGTCGGGCGCGCTGCGTCCCCTGCTCGGCCCCGGCACGGTGCCGGTGGTGACCCGCGGGTACGCCTCGCACCGCGCGCAGTAGAACCCGTAGAACCCTTAGAACCCATTTCGTGAGCGGCCCGCCCCTTGTCCGGTTTCGGACGGCGGGTGGAGCATGTGAGCCGGGCGTGCGGCCCCTGACGGGGGCGCCCGCCCGGCTCAGTCGTGCTCGGGGCGCGAAGGCACCGGGCGCCAGCGGAGGGAGTGCCGAATGCCGTACCGACTCGACGTCACGCAGGGGGACTGGCCGGGCGACCTGCTGCACAAGGGCGTCGAAGGACTGCTCGCCGAGGCCATGGTGCTCACCCTCGCCACCGCCGGCCACGAGCACGGACCGCACGCCAACCTCGCCTTCTTCGCCTACGACGAGGACCTCGTCCTCTACTTCGTCAGCGAGCGCTCCACCCGGCACAGCCACCACCTCGCCGAGGAGGCCCGGGCCGCCGCCACCGTCTTCCTGCCACCGCCCGCCTTCGGCGAGCAACTGCGCGGACTCCAGCTGACCGGCAGCGCGAGCGAGGCCTGGGGGCACCAGGCGGAAGCCGCCCTGGCGGCCTACCAGGGGCGGTACCCGGCCTTCGCCCAGGACGAGGAGGTCCGGCGGCAGTACCTCACCGGGGGCGGGGCGGCGGCGCTGTACCGGTTCCAGGTCGAGGACCTCACGGCGGTCGACGAGCCCAACTTCGGACGGCGCAACTACCTGCGGGCCCGGGTGGTGCGGGAGTAGCTCACCGCCCGTCCTGCGGGCTGCCGCCGATGACGAGGCCGCGCCGGTACGGCACCCGGCGCGGGCGCCCGTTGCGGACCACCGCCACCCCGAGACCGGCCGTGCCCGCCAGCAGGACGGCGTTGAGGCCGAGGGCGACGGCCCCGTCCCTGAGGAAGTCGACGTTCTCCGGGAGGCGCGCCTCCGCGACGCCCCTGGGGTCGTAGCGGACGGTGATCCGGTCGCCGACCGCGTGCGAGCGCAGGCCCGCGGACACCATGCCGTTCGGGATCGGCGCGCCGTTCTCGTCGGCGACCTCGTACGACGAGCTCGGCTGCTTGCCCTGCGGGCGGTCGTGCACCGCCGTGACACGGGCAGTGGTGGTCACCCCGGAAGTGCTCAGGATCACCGAATCCCGGGCCGACGCCACCGACCCCAGCGCGAGGAGCCACAGGACCGCGCCGAACGCCGCCATCCAGCAGCCCAACGCCGCCCCGAGCAGCCGGACCACGCCCACGACCCAGGCCACCCCGACCACCAACCCGAGCAGCGACGCCGTACCGAAACCGATGTACGTGCTCACCGCCACCAGCCCGAACGTCCCGGCCGGCACCGCCGCCACCAGCGCACCCGCCAACGCGACCGTCCCGCGTCTCGCCCTCGTCCCCGCCACTGCTGCCCCCGCTCCTCGATGCGCCGGGGTGGAACGCTACGCCCGCCCCCTCCCGCCCCTCGGCCGGGGGCTCCTGTTCCTGAGCGCCCGAGAGCGGGTCTCGTGGCAGTCAGGCCGTAGCCGAAGCGGAGGTTGATCGACGTGAGCGCGGGTGGTCACGTCTTCTTCCTCGCCAGGCTCGTCGATGACGCCGTCGCGTGCTCCCGATGGGAGTAGGAAGTCGGCCGGACCGACTTCCTGGTCATCATCGTCGGCCCCGACAGGCGGCGGCGGAGGACGCCCTGGTAGGAGAGGGTGGCCAAATCGCCCTTCACCTCGATGACTTCGACCAGGATGAGGGGCGCCCCCGGCGTGGCGATCTGCCACTCGGCGAGCTCGGCTGGTCCAGAGCGGGGGCGGCTCCGGCCGGGGCCGGAGCCGCCTGCGACGACGAACCTCAATCGGGTGGGATCGGGGCTTCCTCGGCGTCGAGGAAGAAGTAGGCGTAGACCTTCGCCAGGTAGCCGTACATCTCCTCTGCGGTTTCGAACTCGATGAAGGTGTGGTCGCAGAACTCGCCGGGCGTCATGCTTCGCTCGGCGAGCAGCCGCTCGAAGCTCAGCCGGAAGGCGTCGTACGAACGGAAGCCGCGGATCGTGAACCGGGTTTTGGCCAGGTAGTACGGGTCGGCCGTTTCGACGTTGAGGTACACCTGCATGAAGCCGGCCAGGTCGTGCTCCCGGGGTTCCTCGGCCGAGCGGGAACGGGAGGTCCTCGCTGTCGGCGAAGGGGCACGCGTGAATTTTCGCCAGAAGGGCATACGTCTCCGTTTCAGCGGCCTTCCTCATTGTCCAGGCCGCCCAGCGTGGCGGGATCGAGGGAAGCCGCGGGGAAGCCGGTCAGATCGGGATCCGCGGCTTCCTCAGTCAGGTGGGATCGGGACTTCCTCGGAGCCGAGGAGGAGGTACGCGCGAACCTTCTCGAGATACGCGTACATCTCCTCGTCGGTCTCGAACTCGACCCAGGTGAGTTCGCAGTACTCACCTCGGGTGAGATCCCGCTCGGCGAAGAGTTGAGTGAACCACTTCTGGAGTTCTTCACCCCATACGGGGTTCGACATGCTGATGGTTCTCTTCAAGCGATCCATGTAGGAGAAGGCCATCTCGACATTGAGGTACTGCCGCATGAATCCGGCGAGTTCAGGTTCCATGACGTCCTTACGGATGCTTTCCCGCTGCCGGGTTGGCGTAGGAGGTGACCAGATGCCACTTTCCATGTGCATCGGGTTCGTAGAAGGTGGCGATTTCCCCGCCTTCGAAGTCCACTGGCAGGTAGCGGCTCGGATCCTGCGGATCCTTGTAGAAACCGGTGAAGCGTTTGTGGCCGTCGGGTCCGAGGATATCTTCGATCGGGATCGGACTGTTGAGTGGGCGTCCGTTCTCCCTGATGTACTTCCGCATGTACTTGTCGACCGCGACCAGATCCGCGGGATCGTCGTACCGGGTGGCGTAAGGCCCGCACTTGTGCACCCCCCCGCCCTCGCCGTCCACCGTGGTGCCGGTCAGCGGGTCGATGTGGTCTTTGGACTTGACGTGGCCCGCGTTGCTCGAGGCTTGGGTGTACACCTTGGGCGACCCGTCCGGGTTGGTGATCGTGGTGCCGAGCCGCGTCTGCAGGGCGGTGTCGTCTGCCTTGACGTGGCGGCCGGGGGCGTGGCCCTCGCCGCTGAGGTCGGCGATGCGCTTGGCGGTGTCGACTCCCTTGCCACTGGGGCCGGCTCCACTGCTGACGGCGCCGAGCACGATGTCGAGGGGCATGACCGGGCCGGTCTGGAAGGTGTAGTCATAGCCCGCGGTGAGGGCAGCGCCGGTGACCATGCGGCCGGGTACGGTATCCGCGGCGTTGCCGACCTTCGCGACAGCAGCGAGGGCGACGGATGCGTTGTCGGAGACCTCGGCGGCCGTGGAGACCACACGAGCGCCGGCACCGAGGCCGGAGCCGGCGCCACCCATGATCAAGCCGGTCTTGAATGAGTCAGCGACTTCCTGCCCGCTGTAGCCGCCGTCGTCGAAGAACTCGACCCGGATGGGCTGGGCGACGGCGAGGTCGACGGTGATGGCCTCGACGGCGCCGAAGGCGGCGCCGACCAGGACGGTGGCGGCGATCATGGCGATGGTCTCGGAGACGGTCACGCCCAGGGCGGAGGCCGCGGCGACGATGCCCGCGCTGGCGGCGAGGGCGGCGCCCTCGGAGATGCCCAGGGTGAAGAAGGCGAGCGCGGTGCCGGCGACCAGCGTGCCGCCGACGATCGCGGCTTCCTCCTCCAGCTTCTTGATCGCCTTGTCGACCGCGTCGGCGAACTCGCGCAGCGCCTTGGCCAGGTTGCGGCAGGCTTCGGCGGTCTCGGGCATGAAGCCCTTGCCCTTGCCGGCGCTGTCCTTGCCGCCGTAGTACCGGCCCCAGAACGTGCCGAAGGCGTCGATGGCGGGGCCGTGGTTGTTGGCGACGATCGCGGCGGCGGCCTGGTTGGTGGGGACGGTGACGTTGTCGAGGGCGGTGGCCATCGCCTCCCAGGCGTCGGCGACCTTGCGGAGCTTGTCGGCGTCGGCGTCGGGCCACCACATCCCGGTGAGCTTGCGGACGGCCTTGGCCGCCGTGGACTCACCCATGCGCCCGCCCCGCCCGGGGGCGTCGGCCGGTCACGGGGTCAGGCCCTTCTTGACGTGGTTGTCGGCGTCGGTGTGGTTGTCGGCGTGGGCGTTCAGTCCCTCGCCGATGCTGGTCAGGCCCTTGACCAGGACGTCGAGTGCGGAGAGTACGTGGTCGTGCGGGGTGTTGTAGGCCTGGGCGAACTCGTTGCCCTGCTTGTCGCCGCCCCACGGGCTGCCCGCGTCGGCGAGGCTGCGCTTGAGCTTGTCGAGCGCGTCCTTGAGTGCCTTGCTCTGGTTCTCGAAGGTCGGCGCGGCGTCCTTGAGCTGCCCCGGCCGGATCCTGAACTCCGGCCCACCCGCCTTCGCGGCGTCATCACCCACGGCATCGTCCCCCGTACTGTCCGTTCATCAGAAAAGCGCGAAGGACAGGACGGTGGGACGGCCGACGGGGTTTCAGTGAGGCGGCGTGAGGTGGGTCACTTGACCGCGCGGGCGCCTGGGCAGGCGGCGCCCCGGGCCGGGCCGGGGGGGGGGGTGGTCAGTGGCCGCCCTTGAGGTTGAGGACGACGACTCCGACGATGATCAGGGCGATGCCGAGGATCTGCACCTTGCCCAGTGATTCGCCGAAGGCGACCACGCCGATGCCGGCGACTGCGGCCGTTCCGGCGCCCGACCAGACGGCGTAGGCGACCGAGACCGGGATGTGCTTGAGGGCGCGGCCGAGGAGGTAGAAGGACAGCGCGTAGCCGACCCCGACGCCGAGGCTGGGCCAGAGGCGGGTGAAGCCCTCGGTGAGTTTGAGGCAGCTGGTGGCGCAGACCTCGCTCAGGATGGCGAGGGCGAGCAGGACGTAGGGCATGTCGCTGTCAAACGGCCGGGGCGGTGGAGAGCTTCCCCAGCAGGGCCAGGTCGGCGCGCTCCAGGCTGTCCAGCAGGGTGATCCGCCGGCCGTCGGGCATCGGGACGGCGGTGGAGGGTACGGCGAGCACCGCGCAGCCGGCCGCGGCGGCGGAGGTGACCCCGGTGGGGGTGTCCTCGACGGCGACGCAGGTGGCCGGGTCGAGGCCGAGCCGCTCGGCGGCGGCCAGGTACGGGTCCGGCGCGGGCTTGGTGCGGGGGGTGTCCTCGGCGGCCATGGTGACGGCGAACCAGTCGCGGCCGATGGAGGACAGGACGAGGTCCACCACCAGGCGCGGGGAGGCGGAGACCAGCGCGGTGGGCACCTGTGCGTCGCGCAGGGCGGCCAGCAGGGCGAGCGCGCCGGGGCGGGGCACCGTCTCGGCGGCGACCTTGGCGGCGAAGGACTCGCCGAGCACCGTGGCGAGCTCGGCCTCGGGGCGGCTGGTGCCGCTGACCCTGTGCAGGTGGGCGGCGGTGTGCTCGACGGCCTGGCCGAGCACCTCGGGGGCGTCCTGGTCGGTGAGCGGGTGGTCCAGCTCCTCGGCGAGTTCGGCGGCGGCCTTCCACCACAGCTGCTCGGTGTCGACCAGGGTGCCGTCCATGTCGAAGAGGACGGCGGCGGGGAGGGGGACGGGGGCGGAGGGAGTGGGAACGGACGGGACGGTTTCAGGCATGGCGGTACCTTCGGTGGTTCTTCTGAGGGTGCAGAGGCGGTAACGAGGATCCCAGACGGGCCGCTCAGGCGGTTCGGCGGTCCACCAGTACCGGGCGCTCCGGCAGGGTGAGCTCGGCGCGCGCGCCGGCCGGCAGGGCGGCGGCGGCCTCGGTGGGCAGGTCGGCCTTGACCTCGGTGCCGTCGTCGAGGCGGACGGTGAGCCGGGTGACGGCGCCCAGGAAGGACGCGGTGACCACCTGGGCCGGGCCGGTCGCGGACGGGGTGAGGACGACGTTCTCCGGGCGGACCAGCACCTGGAGTTCGCCGTCGGCGGGCGCGGTGCCGTCGACCGCGTGCCGGCGGCCGAGCACCTCGACGCCGTCCGGGGTGCGGGTGCACGGGATGCGGCTCATGGTGCCGACGAACTCGGCGACGAAGGGGGTGGCCGGCCGGCCGTACAGCTCGGACGGGGTGGCGCACTGCTCCAGCTTCCCGGCCCGCAGCACGGCGACCCGGTCGGCCATGGACAGCGCCTCCTCCTGGTCGTGGGTGACGAACAGGGTGGTGATGCCCAGCTCCTGCTGGAGGCGGCGGATCTCCTCGCGCAGCTGGAGGCGGACCTTGGCGTCCAGCGCGGACAGCGGCTCGTCCAGCAGCAGCACGCGCGGCTGGAGGGCGAGCGCGCGGGCGAGCGCGATGCGCTGCTGCTGGCCGCCGGACATCTGGTGCGGGTAGTGCTCGGCGCGGTGCGGCAGGCCGACCAGTTCCAGCAGCTCCTGGGCGCGCTTGCGGCGTTCGGCCTTGCCGGTGCCGCGCATCCGCAGCCCGAAGGCGACGTTGTCCAGCGCGGTCAGGTGCGGGAAGAGGCTGTACGACTGGAACACCATGCCCGCGTCGCGCTTGTGGGCGGGGATCGAGGTGATGTCCTGCCCGTCGACCAGCACCTCACCGGAGTCGTGCTGCTCGAAGCCGGCCAGGATGCGCAGCGCGGTGGTCTTGCCGCAGCCGGACGGGCCGAGCAGGGCGAGCAGTTCACCGGGCCGGACGGTCAGGTCCAGACCGTCGAGGGCGGTGGTGGCGCCGAACGCGCGGCGCAGCGAGCGGAACTCGACGGTGGCGCCGCCGGCGGCGGTCGCGGCCCGGGAGGCGGTGGCGGTGGCCGTGGTCATGGCTGGTAACTCCTGGAGAACGGGGGGTGGTTCAGGACCGGGCGGCCTTGCGGCCGCGGCCGACGGCGGACATCAGCAGCAGGACGAGCCAGACGATCAGCAGGCTGAGCATCGACACCGCGACGGACATCTGGCCGTCGCTCTTGCCGTTGGAGTTGATCCACACCGAGAAGGGGCCGAAGCCGAGGATGGAGGCGGTGGTGAACTCGCCGAGCACCAGGGCGACGGTGAGCACGGCGCCGTTCAGCAGCGCGCTGCGCAGGTTCGGCAGGACGACGGTGAACACCGCGCGCAGCCAGCCGGCGCCGCAGTTGCGGGCGGCCTCGACCAGCGTGACCACGTCCACGCCGCGCAGTCCGGCGTCGATGGCCCGGTAGGCGAACGGCAGGGCCATCAGCACGTAGGCGATGACCAGGACGATCGGGAAGTCCGGGTTCTGGATGGCCACGATGGTCTGGAAGAACGGGGTGTCCTGGAGGTAGTCCGGGCCCCAGCGCAGCACGCCGATGATGCCGGTGGTGAGGGCCACCACCGGGACGACCAGCGGCATCGAGCACATGACCTCGATGACCGGGCGCAGCTTCGGCGCGCCGAGCCGGGCGGCGAGCACCGCGGGGACGAGCAGGAGCAGCAGCACCGCCACGGTGACGACGGCCAGTTCGAGGCTGAGCACCAGGCTGTCGGTGAAGCCGGGGGCGTTCAGCAGCTCGGTGTAGGCGCGGAAGGTGGTGCCGTTCTTGTGGTCGTCGACGCTGAAGACCACCGACGAGACCAGCGGCACCGCGAAGTAGATCCCGCAGAGCAGCAGGACCAGGCCGCGGCCGAAACGGATGCGATTGATCAGGCGAGCCACTTGGCACTCCGGCGCTGAAGGGGCAGGTACACGGCCATCACCAGGCAGGCGACCACGATCATGTCGAGGCCGAGGGCGAGGGCGAGGTTGCCCTGGCCGACCAGGACGTTGCCGGACAGCGCGTCGCCGATCTGCATCGAGATCAGCGGCACCGAACTGCCCACCATGGCCTCGGCGGTGGCGTACGCGGCGAAGGAGGCGCCGAACAGCAGCACGAAGCCGCCGAGCAGCGAGGGCAGCAGGACGGGCAGCGCCACGTGCCGCCAGTACTGCACGCCGGTGGCGCCGTTGTTGTACGCGGCCTCGCGCCACTGGACCTTGAGGCCCTCCAGGGCCGGGGTGATGGTGATGACCATCAGCGGCACCAGGAAGTACAGGTAGACCACGGACAGGCCGGAGAAGGTGTAGAGGTTCCAGCCGTGCTGGGTCAGGCCGAGCTTCTTGGTGACCTCGCCGGAGTTGCCGAGGGTGGCGACGAACATGAAGGCCAGCGGGACGCCGCCGAAGTTGGCGAGCACGCCGGAGGCGGACATCACGGCCTCGCGGAAGGCGCGGAACCGGGAGGTCGCCACGGCCTGGGCCAGCGGCAGGCCGACCACGGTGGCGATCAGCGCGGTCAGCAGGGAGAGCTTCACGCTGCCCCACAGGGCCGTCCAGTAGGCGCCCTGGAGCGAGCCGGTGAGGTTGTCGAGGGTGAAGGCGCCGCCGCCGTCGGGGGCGTCCGAGGAGGTGGTGAAGGCGCCGATGACGATCGCGACGGCGGGCAGGCCGAAGCCGATCGCGAAGAAGAGGATCAGGGGGAGGGCGGCGAGCCAGGCGCGGCTGCCGCGGGCCCGGCGCGCGGCCGGGCGGGGGGCCTCGGTGTGTACCGTGGTGGCGGTGACCGGGGCCGGGGCGGGGGAGACGGGGCCGGGGGCGCCGCCCCCGCCGCTCTGGGCGGCGGAGGCGTCGGCCGGCACCGGGGTGGGAGCCGTAGTCATCAGTCAGATCAGCCCGAGATCGCCTTGGCCCAGTTCTCCGTCACGACCTTCTTGGCCGCGGTGGTCTGGTCGTCGGTGGGGAAGGTGGTGAAGGGCTTCTCGATGGCCGGGAGCTTGGCGGCGGCGGCCGCGTCCAGGGTGCCCGCGGCCTTCATGGCGTCGAACAGGGCCGGGGTGGCGTAGCCGCCCAGGTAGCCGTTCTGGCCCTCCGCGCTGTAGAGGTACTCCTCCCACAGGCGGGCGGCGGCCGGGTGCGGCGCGTCCTTGTTGATGGCCTGGTTGTAGAAGCCCGCGTAGATGCCGTCGGACGGGATGCTGACCTGCCAGTCGATGCCCTTGTCCTTGAACTTGTCGGTGTAGCCGGCGTTCAGGTAGGACCAGTCGACGCTGATCGGGGTCTCGCCCTTCTCGATGGTCGCCGGGGTGACCTCGACCGGGTTGAAGTTCCCGGCCTGCTTGAGCTTGCCGAAGAAGTCGATGCCGGGCTGGATGTTGTCCAGCGAACCGCCGTTGGCCAGGGCGGCGGCCATGACGGCGCTGTACGCGGCGTTCGCCTTGGTCGGGTTGCCGTTGAGCGCGACCATGCCCTTGTACTCGGGCTTGAGCAGGTCGGCGAAGGTCTTCGGGCAGGGCGACACCTTCTTGGCGTCGCAGGCGATCGAGACGTAGCCGCCGTAGTCGTTGTAGCTCAGACCGTTGGCGTCCTTCATGGAGGCCGGGATCTTGTCGAAGTCGGCGACCTTGTAGGGGGCGAACAGGCCCTGCTTGCCGCCGGAGGTGGCGAACGCGGCACCCAGGTCGACCACGTCGGGGGCGCGGTCCTGGCCCTTGCGGGAGGTGATCGCGTTGATCTCGTCCTGGCTGGAGCCGTCCGGGTTCTCGTCCTCGATGTCGATGCCGTACTTCGCCTTGAAGCCGTCCATCAGCTTGCCGTAGTTCGCCCAGTCGCGAGGCAGCGTGATGACGTGCAGCTTGCCTTCCTTCTTGGCGGCGGCGACCAGGGCGTCCATGCCGCCGAGGTCGGCGGCCGAGGTGGCGGTCTTGGCGCTCTTGCCGCCCGCGGCGTCGCTGCCGGACTTCGCGGTGGAGGAGCCGGCGGAACCGCAGGCGGTGAGGGACAGCGCGGCGGCGGTCAGGACGGCCGCGAAGGCGGCGGAGCGGGCACGGTGCACGGACACGGGTCAGTCTCCTGATCGGGTGTACTGCGAAGGGGGGTGCTGCACGGGAGTGGTGTCCGATCTGATCGGGGGATCGATCGTGCGAGTGGCCGGGGCGCGGATCCGTCGGTGGCCCGTCGGGAGATCCGTCGGGAGATCTGTCGGGGGTCCTTGCCGCGTTCGTCCGGTATCCGTTCGGAACCGTCCGAGTTGACTAGCCAACTTCGCTGACGGAGGTAAGTAACCCGAAGTTCGGTGACGGGAAGGTGAACGGACGGCCCAGAACCGGGGTCGGCTGCGGGAACGGTGGAATCCGGCCATCGGTGCGTGATCCGTTCGGTGCGATGCTCGAACGGCGCAGCGGGATAAGGTCGGGCTGTCCGTGCCGGTACGGCTGCGCTGGACACCGCCCCTGGAGGGTCAATTGAGTGACGTGGCAGTAGAGCCCGGGCGCCCCGTCGAGCGCACGGCCGGAGCCCTGTACCGCAAGGTGGCCGCCGATCTGCGCGAGGCCATCACCACCGGCGCGTACGGCGAGGCCGGCCGGCTGCCCGCCGAGGGCGCGCTGGCCGAGCAGTACGGGGTCTCCCGCGGCACCGTCCGCCAGGCGCTCGCCGTGCTGCGCTCCGACGGGCTGGTCACCTCCCGCCGCGGCACCCGCCGGGTGGTGCTCGGCGGCGCCCGGGTGCAGAGCTTCTCCGAACTGCTCAGCTTCACGCACTGGGCGTACTCGATGGGCGAGGAGCCCGGCGGCATCCTGGACTCCCTGGTGCGCCGCCCGGCCGACGCGGCCGAGCGCGAGCAACTGCGGCTGGAGCCCGGCGCCGAGGTGTACGTCACGGTCCGGCTGCGGACGCTGTCCGGCACCCCGGTGATGGTCGAGCGGACGATCTACCCGCCGCGGGTCGGCGAGATCGTCGCCGAGCTGCCGCCGGACGTCGTCTCGCACACCGAGGTGCTGCGCGAGCACGGCATCCTGTTCACCGACGCCGACCACACCATCGACATCGTCGCGGCCAACGCCGAGGACGCCCGACTGCTCGGCTGCCGCCGGGGCGGCCCGCTGCTGCGCGAGCGGCGGCGCACCACCGACCCGACCGGCACGCCGGTGGAGTGGTCCCAGGACCGCTACCTGCCCGGGACGGTGGCGTTCAGCGTGCACAACTCGCTGGCCACGTCGGCGCTTTCGCGGCACGCCCGGGAGCTGGACTGAGCTCCCGGGCGCGCTCGGCGTCCTGCGCGGCCTACGCGCCCTACGCGTCCTGCGCGTCCTGCGCGTCCTGCGCGTCCTACCGCATGAGTGAGGCGAGCAGCGGGCGGTAGTGCTCGAAGTCCGGCGTCCGCAGGCCCGGCTCCTTCGCCTGCTCGTCCCACCGGCGTACGGCCACCGCGTCGACGGCGCCCGGGAGTTCGGCGAAGGCGGCGGCCTCCTCGGTGCCCATCGGGCCGCCCTGGACGGTGAGGGTGTACTCGGAGGCCTCGGAGAGCCGGGCGCGGTAGCCGGGCTCGACCGCGCACAGGTAGCGCTTGGCGGCCACGTGCAGCCGGACCGGCTCGGTGACCTCCGGGCCGAACCAGGCGGCCAGCCGGTCGGCGCCGGTGTGGCTGTGCCGGTTGTCCTGACCCTCCATCAGATCCCGTCCGTGCAGCGGGCCGTGGCCGTGCTCATCAAAGAAGTGTCCGACGTCGTGCAGCAGGGCCGCGGCGACCAGGTGGCCGGGGGCCCCGGCGGCCTCGGCGGCGGCCGCGGCCTGGAGCATGTGCTCGGCCATGGTGACCGCCTCGCCCAGGTACTCCCCGGCGCCCTCGCCCGCGAACAGCCCGGCCAGTTCGTCCAGGGCGGCGGTGCGGCGGTGCAGCACGGCGAGGGTGCTGTGCAGGGAGTCCAGGTCCGCGTAGCACCCCTGGAGGTGCCGGTGGCCGTCCTGCTGGAAGGCCGTACGGGCGTGCAGCAGGCGGGTGTTGTCGAAGACCAGGCAGTCGCCCGGGCCGAGCCGGAAGGTCAGCTGGAGCTCGGGGCGCAGGGTGATCGCGGCGAAGCGGCGGTAGGCGGCGTAGAAGGCTTCCCGGTCGTCGCCGCGGAGCGTGCCGATCGAGCGGTTGTTGAACCGGACCTCGCGGATCCGGCCCAGCGGGTCCACGTCGATCAGCGGGCGGTCGGCGCGCAGTTCGGTGCGGCGGTCGCGGAAGACGAAGGGGACGGGCGTGCGGGTGAGCGTCGCGAAGTCCTCGGGGGCCTCGTCCCGGAGGATCGCCGCCGCCTGGAAGCCGTCCACCAGGCCGGAGTCGCCGCCGGTCGCCGAGTTCTCCAGGCAGTGCAGCAGTTGGAGGGTGGGCACCGGGTCGCGGTACGGGTTGTCGGTGTGCGGGGCGATCGTCCTGTTCGTGAACGCGAGGTTGTTGGGGTCCGGCTCGACCCGGACGTCGAACAGCTCGCCGTAGTTGGTGACCCGCACGTAGCCGAAGCTCTCGGCCACCCGCAGCACCTGCCGTTCCACGGTGGGCACCCCGCGCAGCACCGCGAAGCCGCTGCGCCGGACGGCGGCGAGGACGGCGGCCTGCTCGGCGGGGTCGGTGAGGTAGGCCTCCCAGTCGGCCTCGGGGATGCCGCGGGCGAAGTCGGCGGCCGTCCAGAGCCGCTTGTCCTGCTCGGTGCGGCCGTCGCCGCCGGCCGGCTCGGCCAGCCAGGCGAGCGGGTAGCGGGAGCGGTGGCCGTCGGACCAGAGCACCTCCAGGTGGCCGTCGGTCTCCGTGCTCGCGGCGATCGCGAGGTCCGGCGGGAGGTCGTCGATCTGGAACAGCTTCTGGCCGTTGCGCGGGTCCCGGCAGTCGGCGCAGGGGCAGTTGTCGCGCAGCCAGTACGGCGGCAGCTCGGTCACGGTCTCCTCCTCGGCGGTAAGTTGTCTAGCCAACTTCGGCTCTGGGCGGAGCCTGCCGGTCCCCGGTGAGTTCCGCGTGCCGGTCGGATGAACGCCCGGGGAACTGTGTCGGGGGGAGTGACCGAAAACCGTCGGGGCGGGGCGGGGCGGGGCGGGGCCGGGCCGGGCGGATGGTGCCGCGCCGACCGGCGGCCGGGTGCCGTCCGCTCCGGCCGTTCGGGTGAGGGGACGTGGGGCGCGGCGCGTTTCCCGGTGGGTGCGGATGCCGCTGCGGCACTGTCGGGGGGATTCCCCGAGGTGAGAGGCGTGGCGCCATGGCCCATTCCAATACGACGGCATCGCCCCCCACGGGGCACGGCGGGCTGAAGCGCGAGGTCGGCGTCGCCGGGCTGCTCTTCGCCTCGGTCGGCGCGATCATCGGGTCCGGCTGGCTGTTCGGGGCGCAGAAGGCGGCGGTGGCAGCCGGGCCCGCCGCCCTGCTGTCCTGGGGCATCGGCGCGGTGGCGATCATCCTGCTGGCGCTGATCCATGCTGAGCTGGGCGGACTGTTCCCGGTCGCCGGCGGCACGGCCCGCTACCCGCACTACGCCTTCGGCGGCTTCGCCGGGATGTCCTTCGGCTGGTTCACCTGGCTCCAGGCCGCGACCATCGCGCCGATCGAGGTCCAGGCGATGATCAACTACGCCCGGCACTGGACCTGGGCGGACGGCTTCCTCAACAAGGACCTGACACTGACCGGGACGGGCTTCCTGGTCGCGGCCGTGCTGATGGGCGTGTTCGTCGCGATCAACTTCCTCGGCGTCCGGCTCCTCGCCCACACCAACAGCGTGGCCACCGTGTGGAAGGTCGCGATCCCGATCCTGGCGATCTTCGCGCTCGGCATCCAGGACTTCCACGGCTCCAACTTCACCGTGCACGGCTTCGCGCCGGACGGCGCCAAGGGCGTGCTCGCCGCGATCAGCACCAGCGGCGTGATCTTCGCGCTGCTCGGCTTCGAGCAGGCCATCCAGTGGGCGGGGGAGAGCCGCAACCCCCGCCGGGACATCCCCCGGGCCGTCCTCGGGTCGGTGGTGATCGGCACGATCATCTACGTGCTGCTCCAGGTGGTGTTCATCGGCGCCCTGCCGCCGGAGACCTTCGCCGGGGGCTGGGCCAAGCTCGACTACCCGGGGATCAGCGGCCCGTTCGCGGGCCTCGCCACGCTGATCGGCCTCGGCTGGCTGGCGACGATCCTGTTCATCGACGCGGTGATCTCGCCCGCGGGCACCGGGCTGGTCTACATCACCTCCAGCTCCCGGGTCACCTACGGCCTCAGCCGCAACGGCTACGCGCCGCAGGCCCTCCAGCGCACCGACCGCAACTCGGTGCCCTGGCTCGGGCTGCTGATCGCCTGGGTCGCCGGCGTCATCTGCTTCCTGCCGTTCCCGAGCTGGCAGAAGCTGGTCGGCTTCATCACCTCGGCCGTCGTGCTGATGTACGCGGGCGCGCCGCTGGCCTTCGGGGTGCTGCGCAAGCGACTGCCCGGGATGGAGCGCTCGTACCACCTGCCGGCCGGCACGGTCATCTCGCCGATCGCCTTCGCGGTGGCGAGCCTGGTCATCTACTGGTCCGGCTGGGACACCCTGTGGCGCCTCGGGCTGGCGATCCTGATCGGGTACGCGCTGCTCGGCGGGTACTCGGCGTACGCCGCCTCGAAGGGGGTGCCGAACGCGCCGCGGATGGACTTCAAGGCCGGGCAGTGGCTGCCGGTCTACCTGGTCGGCATGGGGATCGTCTCGTGGCAGGGCACCTTCGGCGTGGGCGCCAAGGGGAACCTGCCGCTGTGGTGGGACATCGGGGTCGTGGTGGTGTTCTCGCTGCTCATCTACTACTGGGCGCTGTCCGTCGCGCTGCCGGCGGAGGAGATCGAGCGGAACATCCGGGGCGTCGAGGTGGTGGACGCGGGCGGGCACTGAGCGCGGCCGGGAGAACGGCCCCCGAAGCGGTTCGGGGGCCGTTCGGCGTTTCCTAGGCGGCGGCCTTCCACGCCGCCTCGGCGGCCTCCAGCGCCGCGTCGGCGTCGCCCCCGGTGGCCGTGGCGAGGGCGGTCAGGCAGGCCCGGACGGTGTCCAGCGAGGCCGCCGTGCCGTAGTGGTTGACGCGGAGCATGGAGGCCGCCAGTGCCCCGCCGCCGGGCTGGACGGGCAGCGCCGGGTCGAGGGCGGCGGCGAGCTCGGCGGCGTGCACCCCGGCCGGGGTGCGCAGGGTGGTGGCGACCGGAGCCGCGGCGGCGTCCTGGTGGACGTACGGGCTGAGCGTGCCGAGGGCGCGGGCGCCGGCCCGGGTGGCGGCCGAGGCGGCGCGGTGCCGGGCGATCACGGTGGGCAGGCCGTCGGCGGCGATCCGGTCCATGCAGGCGCCGAGCGCGAGCATCTCCAACTGGGCCGGGGCGTGCGGCAGTACGGCGCGGCCGGCGTCCGTCCAGCGCTCCTTCCAGTCCAGCAGGGACAGGTAGGAGCGGCGCGGGGCGGCCGGGTTGGCGGCGATCCGCTCCCAGGCACGCTCGGAGACGGAGACGGCGGAGACCCCGGCCGGGCCGCCCATCGCCTTCTGGCCGCCGATCACGCACAGGTCGATGCCCCACTCGTCGGTGAGCAGCGGCTCGGCGGCGACCGAGGCGACCGCGTCGAGCATCAGCAGGGCGCCGTGCGCACGGACCACGGAGGCGATCCCGGCGACCGGGTTGGTGTTGCCGGTGGCGGCCTCGGCGTGCACCAGGGAGACGAAGTCGATCTCCGGGTGGCTTGCCAGCGCCTCGCCGACCTGCTCGGGGCTCACCGCGCTGTCGAAGGGCACCGCGAGGTCGACCACCGTCGTCCCGCAGGAGCGCAGCCAGTTGCCGAAGGTCTGGCCGTACGGGCCGGTGACGATGTTGAGCGCGGTGGAGCCGGGGTGCGCGGCCCCGCGGATCGCCGCCTCCAGGGGCAGCAGGGCCTCGCCCTGGGTGACGATGACGTCGGCCTCGGTGTGCAGCAGCGCGGCGACCTGGTCCTCGATCGCCGCGAACCCGGCGGCGCTGAGCGGGGGGAGGTCGAGCAGGGAACTCACGCGCCCGCCTCGCTTCGCTCGACGAGGGCGTTCGCCAACGCGCTCCTCTTGATGGTTCGCTCGCTGCGCTCTCTCACGGCTTCACGGCCTTTCACGGGGCGGGTGGTGGGTGCGGCAACGAGTCTGCCGCATGCGCGCCGGTGGCAGGGAACGCGCCCGTCGGTAGAGTGCGGCCATGACTGAAGGTGCGGTGCTGCACGTCCGGGGCCGGGTGCTGGTCGGTCCGGAGGAGGTCCGGGACGAACTCTGGGTGGTGGACGGCCGGGTGAGCTTCACCCGCCCGCCGACCGCCGGGGACGTCCGGACGGTGACGGGCTGGGTGCTGCCCGGTCTGGTGGACGCGCACTGCCACGTCGGCCTGGACGCGCACGGCGCCGTGGACGCCGAGACCAGCGAGAAGCAGGCGCTCACCGACCGTGACGCGGGCACCCTGCTGATCCGCGACGCCGGCTCGGCCGCCGACACCCGCTGGATCGACGAGCGCGAGGACCTGCCCCGGATCATCCGGGCCGGCCGGCACATCGCCCGCACCCGCCGCTACATCCGCAACTACGCCCACGAGATCGAGCCCGGGGACCTCGCCGCCTACGTGCGGGCCGAGGCCCGGCGGGGCGACGGCTGGGTGAAGCTGGTCGGCGACTGGATCGACCGCGAGCGCGGCGACCTCGCCGCCTGCTGGCCGGGCGACGCGCTGGCCGAGGCGATCGCGGCGGCGCACGAGGAGGGCGCGCGGGTCACCGCGCACTGCTTCGCGGCGGAGTCGCTGCCGGACCTGCTGGCGGCCGGGATCGACTGCGTCGAGCACGCCACCGGGCTGACCGAGGAGCTGATCCCGGCCTTCGCCGAGCGCGGGGTGGCCATCGTGCCGACCCTGGTCAACATCGCCACCTTCCCGCAGCTGGCGGCCGGCGGGGAGGCCAAGTTCCCGGCCTGGTCGGCGCACATGCGGCGGCTGCACGAGCGCCGCTACGACACCGTGGGCGCCGCGCACGACGCGGGCATCCCGGTGTTCGTCGGCACCGACGCGGGCGGTTCGCTCGCCCACGGGCTGGTCGCGGACGAGGTGGCGGAGCTGGTGAAGGCGGGGCTGAGCCCGGCCGAGGCACTGTCGGCGGCGAGCTGGGGCGCACGGGAGTGGCTCGGGCGGCCGGGGCTGGAGGAGGGCGCTCCGGCGGACTTCGTGGTGTACGAGGAGGACCCGCGGGCGGACGTCCGGGTGCTCGCGGACCCGCGCACGGTGGTGCTGCGGGGGCGGCCGGTGGGGTGACCGGGCGCGGCGGTCGGCGAGGCGGTGGGCGGCCCGGTGGCTGCTCCCGGTGATCGTTCGCGGTGACCCTCCGTCGTGACGCCCTGTCGGTATCGGCCGATAGGGTGACGACCATGGCACCGCGTCCACTGAATGAGATCGTCGAGCCCGGCTGGGCCACCGCACTTGAACCCGTCGCCGGGCAGATCGCCGCGATGGGCGACTTCCTCCGCGCCGAGATCGCGGCGGGCCGCACCTACCTGCCGTCCGGGCCGAACGTGCTGCGGGCGTTCCAGCAGCCGATCGCCGACGTCCGGGTACTGATCGTCGGGCAGGACCCGTACCCGACGCCCGGCCACGCCGTCGGCCTGAGCTTCTCGGTGGCACCGGAGGTCCGGCCGATCCCGCCGAGCCTGATCAACATCTTCCGGGAGTACGGCACCGACCTCGGCCTGCCGCAGCCCTCCAACGGCGACCTCACGCCCTGGACGCAGCAGGGCGTCCTGTTGCTGAACCGGGCGCTGACCACCCAGCCGCGCAACCCCCGGTCCCACAAGGGCAAGGGCTGGGAGGCGGTCACCGAGCAGGCGATCCGGGCGCTGGTGGCGCGCGGCGGTCCGATGGTGGCGATCCTGTGGGGCAGCGACGCCCGCAACCTGCGCCCGCTGCTGGGCACCATCCCGACGGTGGAGTCGGTGCACCCGAGCCCGATGTCGGCCGACCGCGGCTTCTTCGGCTCGCGGCCGTTCAGCCGGGCCAACGAGCTGCTGGTGCGGCAGGGGGCGCAGCCGGTGGACTGGCGGCTGCCGTAAGGGAGTTGCTCCCGTAGCAGATCCCGGTCAGTGCCGGACGTCAATCTCACCCCAACGAGTGAAATGACGTTCCGTGAGGCTCATGTGACGGATCGTTTGAGAAGACTGGCGGCTCATCGTTTCACCTGTGTGGGGGTTCCGCCATGTCTTCCCGGCCGTCTCGCCGAATCGTTTCCGCTTCCGCCGCCGTGGCGGTGAGCACACTGCTCACCGCCGGGCCCGTCCAGGCCGCGCCGGCCACGACCGGGTCGACCGCCTCCGCGCCGGCCACGACCGCGCCCTCGTCGGGCAGGGCCCGTGCCGTCACCGCCGAGGTCGCCCTGGACGTCAGCTTCCTGAACAAGGCGGTCGACGTCCCGGTGGACATCGCGCTCAACAAGGTGGAGACGCCCGAGCAGAGGGACGGCTCGGTGCTGACCGCCAAGGTCGCGGGCGTCGACCAGAACGGCCCGGTCGAGCTGGTCAAGGCGGACATCGGCAAGTCCGTCACCCGGGTCGACGCCAAGGGCGCCACTGCCTCCGTCAAGCTGGTCAACGCCGACGTGCACGCCCCCGGCCTGCCCGCCACCGCGCTGCTCGGCCTGGAGGCGATGAGCGCCGAGGCCACCTGCCCGGTCGACGGGCAGCCGACCGCGAACGTGGTCGCCCCCGCCAAGCTGACCGTGCTGGGCAAGCCCGTCACCGTCGGGCTGTACGGCCCGACCAAGGTGGACGTGCCGCTGGTCGGCAGCGTGTCGGTGGAGTTCTCCAAGAAGAGCACCACCACGACCACCGCCGCCGCCTCGGCCCTGGAGATGCAGGTGGAGGTGAACCCGCTCAACCTGAACGTCGCCAAGGTCACCGGGAAGATCACCGTCGCCTCGGTGAGCTGCGAGAAGCCGTCCGGCCCGGCCGCCACCGGCACCCCGAGTACGCCGAGCGCCGTGCCGACGTCCGCGCCCGCCGCCCAGCCGGTCGCGGACGCCGGCACCTCACGCGCCGCCGTGCCGCAGGCGGCGGTGGAGAAGCCCGAGCGGCTCGCCACCACCGGCGGCAGCAGCGCCACCGGGCCGCTGGCCGCCGGGGCCGCCGCCCTGGTCGCGGGCGGTGCGGCCGCGCTGTGGGCCACCCGGCGCCGCCGGGCCGCGCACGCCCGTCGCGGCTGAGCACCCGCAGCGGTGCGGGGTGCCACGCCCGGCACTCCCGCACCGTGACCGTGCCGATGCGGACGGTTGGTTCACATGCGCGTTACACGAGAGGAACAACCGGGAAACGGCGACTTGCGACGCTACGCGGGCATCCACCACCCAGCAATCGAGGGAAACGCCGTGGCAATCAAGGCCGAGTACATCTGGATCGACGGCACCAAGCCGACCGCGAAGCTCCGTTCCAAGACTCGCGTCCTGCCCAACGCCGACAAGATCCCGACCTGGGGCTTCGACGGTTCCTCGACCAACCAGGCCGAGGGCCACGCCTCGGACCGCGTGCTGGACCCGGTGAAGGTCACCAAGGACCCGATCCGTGGTGGCGACAACATCCTCGTCCTGTGCGAGGTCCTGGAGACGGACGGTACCCCGCACGAGTCCAACACCCGCGCCCTGCTGCGCGAGGTCGAGGAGAAGTACACCGTGCAGGAGTCGATCTTCGGCATCGAGCAGGAGTACACCTTCTTCAAGGGCTCCCGCCCGCTGGGCTTCCCCGAGGGCGGCTTCCCGGCCCCGCAGGGCGGCTACTACTGCGGCGTCGGCGCCGAGGAGGTCTTCGGCCGCGAGATCGTCGAGCTGCACCTGGACCGCTGCATGGACGCCGGCCTGGCGATCTGCGGCATCAACGCCGAGGTCATGCCCGGCCAGTGGGAGTTCCAGATCGGCCCGGTCGACGCCCTGACCGTCTCGGACGACCTGTGGATCGCCCGCTACCTGCTCTACCGCACCGCCGAGGAGTTCGGCATCGACGCCACCCTGGACGCCAAGCCGGCCCGGGGCGACTGGAACGGCGCGGGCGCCCACACCAACTTCTCCACCAAGGCGATGCGCGAGGGCTACGACGCCATCATCACCGCCTGCGAGTCGCTCGGCGCCTCCCAGGAGATCGTGATGGACCACGTCACCCAGTACGGCGCCGACATCGAGTCCCGCCTGACCGGCAAGCACGAGACCGCCCCGTGGAACGTCTACAGCTACGGCGTCTCCAACCGCGGCGCGTCCGTCCGCATCCCGTGGCAGGTCGAGGTGGAGCAGAAGGGCTACATCGAGGACCGTCGCCCGAACGCGAACGTCGACCCGTACGTCGTCACCCGCCTGCTGATCAACACCTGCTGCGCGGCCCTGGAGAAGGCCGGCCAGGTCTGATCCCCGCCCCTGGCGTGCACCGTCCGTAGGCCCTTCCCCGCCCGGGGGAGGGCCTACGGGCTTTGCTCTGCCCGGTGTTCGCCGGGTCGGGCATAATCGAGCGCATGACCGCTCCCCGCCCCCGCCTCCTCGTGCGCCGACTGCACGTGGACCTGGCGCGGGTGTGGGCGGCCGGCTGTCGTCGTCGGTGAGTTCTCAGCAGCAGGACCGAAGCAGGACCGAAGCAGGACCGACCGACCCCAGACCGCACCGGCCGCAGGAGTGTGTCCGTTCCATGGCTCTCACCTTCCACTGGTTCCTCCCCACCAACGGCGACAGCCGGCAGATCGTCGGCGGCGGGCACGGCTCGACGCCCGGTACGGCCGGCTCCGATCGGCCGCCGAGCATCGGCTACCTGGGCCAGATCGCCCGCAGCGCCG
The DNA here is from genome assembly GCF_042731675.1 of Kitasatospora sp. NPDC059827. Lineage (NCBI taxonomy): Bacteria > Bacillati > Actinomycetota > Actinomycetes > Kitasatosporales > Streptomycetaceae > Kitasatospora > Kitasatospora sp. NPDC059827. Next base: position 112,729 of record NZ_JBHWIV010000003.1, read on the forward strand.
AGCAGTTGGGCTTCGAGGGGGCGCTCACGCCGACCGGTGCCTGGTGCGAGGACGCCTGGCTGACCACCGCGATGCTGACCCAGGTGACCGAGCGGTTGAAGTACCTGGTGGCGTTCCGGCCCGGGCAGCTCAGCCCCACCCTGGCGGCGCAGATGGCCGCGACCTACCAGCGGCAGTCCGGCGGGCGGCTGCTGCTCAACGTGGTGACCGGCGGCGAGTCCGCCGAGCAGCGCGCCTACGGGGACTTCCTGGACAAGGACGCCCGCTACGCCCGCACCGGGGAGTTCCTGGACCTCACCCGGCGGCTCTGGGCGGGGGAGACCGTCGACCACGACGGCCCCCACCTGCGGGTCGAGCGGGCGCGCCTGACCCGGCTGCCCGACCCGGTGCCACCGGTGTACTTCGGCGGCTCCTCCCCGGCGGCCGGCGAGGTCGCGGCCCGCTCCGCCGACGTCTACCTGACCTGGGGCGAACCGCCCGTCCAGGTCCGGGAGAAGATCCGGTGGATCCGTGAGCTGGCCGCCGCCCGGGGCAGGGCGGTGCGGTTCGGGATCCGCCTGCACGTGATCACCCGGGACAGCTCCGCCCAGGCCTGGGCGGAGACCGAACGGCTGCTCGCCGGCATGGACCCCGGGCGGGTCCGGGAGACCCAGCGGGCCCTCGCCGAGAGCGAGTCGGAGGGGCAGCGGCGGATGCTCGCGCTGCACGGCGGCTCGGCGCAGCGGCTGGAGGTGCACCCGGGGCTGTGGGCCGGCATCGGGCTGCTCCGCGGCGGGGCGGGCACCGCGCTGGTGGGCAGCCACCGGGAGGTCGCCGACCTGATCACCGAGTACCACGAGCTGGGGATCGACGAGTTCGTGCTGTCGGGCATGCCGCACCTGGAGGAGGCCTACTGGTTCGGCGAGGGGGTGCTGCCGCTGCTGGCCGCCCGCGGCCTGTGGCGCCGACCGCAGGCGGGGTAAACCACTGGTCAATCCCGGTCGCCCGCCGGAGAATTCACGGCATGACTCGACAGCCGCTGCTCCTCCTCGACGTGGACGGACCCCTCAACCCCTACGCCGCGCCGAGGCTGCGGCGGCCGGACGGCTACCGGACGCACGAGCTGATGCCCACCTGGTGGGCCGATCGGCAGACCCGGCGCTCCGCCGACGGCGAGGCGAAGCCGCTGCGGGTGTGGCTGAACCCGGCGCACGGGCCGGAACTGCTGGCGCTACCGTACGAGTTGGTGTGGGCGACGACCTGGATGGACGAGGCGAACGCCCTGATCGGCCCGCGCCTCGGGCTGCCCGAACTCCCCTACGTCCGCTGGACGGAGCTGTTCGGCGAGGACCCGGACGGGCTGCACTGGAAGACGAAGGACGTGGTGGCCTGGGCCGCCGGTCGGCCGTTCGTCTGGGTCGACGACGAACTCGGGCCGCAGGACGCCGAGTGGATCGCGGCGCACCACCCGGGCCCGGCGCTCACCCTGCACGTCAACCCCCGGGTCGGCATGCTCGCCGGCGACTTCGCGACCCTGCGGGACTGGGCGGCCGCCGCATGACCGGGTCGCCGTTGCTCCTGATCGACGTGGACGGGCCGCTCAACCCCTACGCCGCACCGGACTCCCGCTGCCCCGAGGGCTACGGCACCCACCGGCTGCTGCCCGAGTCCTGGGTCGCGCGGCACGCTCCGCAGCCGCGCGAGCAGGTCGAGCCGCTGCGGGTGTGGCTGAACCCGGCGCACGGGCCGGAACTGCTGTCGCTGCCGTACGAGTTGGTGTGGGCGACCACCTGGATGGACGAGGCGAACACCTTCATCGGCCCGTGCCTCGGACTGCCCGAACTCCCGTACATCCGCTGGAGCAACCTGTTCGGCGAGGACGGGGAGGACCCGGACGGGCTGCACTGGAAGACCAGGGACCTGGTGGCCTGGGCCGCCGGGCGGCCCTTCGTCTGGCTGGACGACGAACTCGGGCCCCAGGACATCGAGTGGATCGCGGCGCACCACCCGGCCGAGGCGCTGCCGCTCTGGGTCGACCCCCGGGCGGGGCTGCGGGAGCTGCACTTCGCGGCGCTGCGGGAGTGGGCGGAGGACGCGGCGTGCTGACCGGCGGATCCGCGGGCGAGCTGGTCGGCCGGGTCGAGCGGCTGCGGCGCTACCCGGTCAAGTCGCTGCTGGGGGAGGACCTCCCGGCGGCCGAGGTGTCCACGCGGGGGCTGGCCGGGGACCGGGCGCGCGCCCTGCTCGACCTGGAGACCGGACGGGTGGCCAGCGCCAAGAACCCCCACCGCTGGGCCGGACTGCTCGACTACTCGGCGACGGCCACGGCGGACGGCCGGGTGGCGGTGACCGGCCCGGACGGGCGCGCCGCGGGCGAGGCGGAGCTGTCCGAGGCCTTCGGCCGCAAGCTCGCCCTGATCGCCGAGCGCCCGCCCGGCGCGGAGGTCGAGCGGGCCGTCCCGGAGGAGGTGCTGGCGCGCGGGATCGAGGCGGAAGTGCCGGTGACCGTCAATGAGTTGGGGCGGGCCGCACCGGACGGCGGGTTCTTCGACTTCGCCCCGCTGCACCTGATCACCAGCTCCACACTGCTTGCCTTCGGCGTCGAGGCGGAGCGTTACCGGCCGAACCTGGTGCTCCGCACCGAGGGCGAGGGCTTCGTCGAGAACGCCTGGGTGGGGCGGGAGTTGACCGTCGGGGAGAGCCTGCGGCTGCGCATCGTGGCACCCACCCCGCGCTGCGCCGTCCCCACCCTGCGGCACGGCCCGCTGCCGCGCCGGACGGAGGCGCTGCGGGGCCCGGCCGCACGCAACCGGCTGGTCCCGCTGGCGGGCATGCCGGCCCTGCCCTGCGCGGGGGTGTACGCCCAGGTGCTGGCGCCGGGGGCGATCCGCACCGGCGACCCGGTCAGGCTGGACGCAGCGCCGCCTCCAGGGCGTTGAGGAAGCGGTCGGTGGTCTCCTCGTCCCGGACGGCGATCCGCAGCCAGTCCTCGCCCAGGCCGGGGAAGGTGTCCCCGCGCCGGACGGCGAAGCCGAGCTCGCGCAGCCGCGCCCGGACCGCCGCCGCGCCCGGCAGCCGGACCAGGACGAAGGAGGCGGCCGGCTCGCCGTGCAGCCGTACGGTCGGGAAGGCGGCCAGCCCCTTCACCAAGTAGTCGCGCCACAGGGTGAGTTCGGCGGCGGCCCGGTCCGCCTCGGCGAGCGCCGCCGGGCCGCTGCACACCTCGGCGGCGGCCAGCGCCGGGGTGGAGACCGGCCAGAGCGGCTGGGCGGCGCCGAGGGCGGCGATCAGCGGCGCCGGCCCGAGCGCGTAGCCGATCCGCAGTCCGGCCAGGCCCCAAGTCTTGGTGAGGCTGCGCAGGACGACGACCCGGCCGGGGAGGTCCCGGGCGGCGGCGAGGGACTCGCGCTCCCCGGGCACGGTGTCCATGAACGCCTCGTCCACCACCAGGGTGCGCCCGGGGCGGGCGAGTGCGGCGACGGCCCCGGCGGGGTGCAGGACGGAGGTCGGGTTGGTCGGGTTGCCGAGGACGACCAGGTCCGCCTGCTCGGGGACGGCGCCCAGCCGGAACCCGTCCCCGGGGGAGAGCAGCACCCGGTGCACCCGGTGCCCGGCGTCCCGCAGTGCGGCCTCCGGCTCGGTGAACTGGGGGTGCACCACGACGATGTGACGTGCCGTCAGGACCCGGGCGAGCAGTACGAAGGCCTCCGCGGCCCCCGAGGTGAGCAGCACCTCCTCGACCGGGCGCCCGTGCCGGGCGGCCACCGCCGCGCGGGCGGCGCCCTGGTCGGGGTAGGCGGCGAGGGTGCCGAGGGTGGCGGCCAGGTGCTCGCGCAGCCAGGCGGGCGGCGTGCCGGTGCGGACGTTCACGGCGAGGTCGATCAGGCCGCTCCCGTCGGCGCGCACCTCGGCGTCGCCGTGGTGGCGCAGGTCGGGCTCGGCGGCGTCCGGGTGCGTGGCGGCCGGGTGCGTGGCGGCCGGGTCGGTGGCGGTCATGCGGGGACCCCGTCCGTGTCGGCGGGCAGGCCGGGCACCCGTAGGAGCTCGTACGCCCCGGCGGGCACGGTGAGCCCGGCGCCGTCGCCCAGGGCGACCAGGGCGACGGCGTGCCCGTGCGCGGCGAGGGTGGCGGCCGCCCCGGCCGGGTCGACCACCCGGCCGGCCCGGTCGGTCGCCACCCCGGCCCGGTCCAGCACCGCGCCACGGGTGCTCCGCACCGTCCCGGGCTCCGGCAGCACGACCTGTCGCGTCCCCGGCCGGAGTAGCGCGGCCACCGCCTCGACGGCCTCCGGTCGGCCCACCACCACCGAGGCGCGACGCAGTTCGGTCAGCGCGCGCGGCACCAGCAGGTCGTGGGCGCCCGGCCCGAGGCCGATCAGCGCCAGCCGGCCGCGCACCGCCGCCCGGGCGATCGCGATCGTGGCCGTGGCCGACTTCCGCTTGGGGACGACGAGTTCGCCGCCGTCGGCGCCGGCCAGGGCCGCCGCCTCGGCGACGCTCGCGGTGCCGACGGCCGTGCCGACCGCCGCGGACGGATTCGGCACGGTGAGCCGGGCCAGGGCCTCGGCCGGGTGCTCGTCGACCGGCACGTTCAGGCAGCGCGCGGCCCAGAGCACCGCCGGGTGGTCGGCCTTGCCCGTCACGGTGGCGATCCGGGCGATCGCCGAGCGCAGGTAGCCGGTCTCCTTGAGCACGTCCGTCAGCAGGCGCATGGCGTCGGCCGATCCGGTGCCGCTGCCCGCGCCGATGCCGACGACCAGGGTGCGCGGGACGACCAGGAGGTCGTCGCCGTCCGGGTCCTCGCGGTCGGTGACCCGCAGGACGGGGGCGTCCTCGGGCGCGTCCGGCCGCACGTTCGGGGGCAGTGCGGGCAGCGGGTACGCCACCTCGGTGACCAGTCGGACCGGCCGTCCGTCCGCCGCCGCCTCCGCCGCCTCGCCGGCACCGGCCCGGCGGTACCGGACGGCGTGCGGGGTGAGCACGTCGAGCGGGTTCCCGGGGTCGGACGGGTTCCCGGAGTCGAGCGGGCTCCCGGGACCGGACGGGCTCCCGGGACCGGGCTGCGGGCCGGTGAACACCGGGGTGACGCCGAGGGCGCCGGCCACCTCCTCGGCCAGCTCCGCCGCGGAGTCGGAGTGGGTCAGCGGGATCACCCAGCGCCGGCCCGGGTCCACGCAGAGCACCTCGGCGCCGCGCGGGACGTCGACGCGGGGGTCGGTCAGCAGGCCGACGACGGCGGCGAGCGATCCGACGGCGATCACCTGGCGGTGGCGGTCGAGGGCGAACTGCATCGCCTCCGGCCCCTGGAAGCAGTTGCCGCGCGAGGCCCGGTAGGCGTGGCTGCTCTCCGGCCAGAGCTCCTGCAGCTCGTCGGTCAGCGGGCGGCCCGGCCCGTAGATGGCGACCAGTCCGATCACGTACCGCACTCCTTGCCGTCCCCGGCCCGGTGCTCGCGGGCCCCCGTGATCCCACCACGGGCGGTGGAGGGGGGTCAATCGCGGCGGGTGTGACCTGCGCCGTGGTTCCCGGCATCTGCCCTGCACGGTGTGGTCCGGCGTCCGGTTGCTCCGTACCGGGACCGCCTCGCAGCTGTTCGTCTGTTCTTCACTTCTCTTGTGCGGTACACGACACGCCGCGATCCTACTGTTCTCGGCGCTCCCGCCCCGGAAGCCCCGACCCCCGGAGGACCCCATGGCCTTCGCACGACCCCGCACCCCCGGCACCCCCACGGCCGGCCCGCGCCCCGCCCGTCGCCGCAGGCTCCGCCCGATCACCGCCCTCGCCACCGGCCTCGGCCTGGTCGCCGGCTCGCTCGGCCTGTGGGCCGCGAGCGGCGACGCGGCCGCCGACACCGCCGCCGCCCTGCCCTCGCCCGACCACATCGTGGTCGTGATGATGGAGAACCACGCCTACTCGCAGGTGATCGGCAGCTCCAACGCGCCGTACTTCAACACCACCCTGGCGGCCGGCGGCGCGACGCTGACCCAGTCCTACGCGCTCACCCACCCCAGCCAGCCCAACTACTACATGCTGTTCTCCGGCAGCGCCCAGGGCATCACGGACGACAGCTGCGTGGACGTCGGCGCGATGCAGCAGCCCAACCTCGCCTCCGAGCTGCTCGCCGCCAACCAGACCTGGGCCAGCTACAACGAGGGCCTGCCCTCGGTCGGCGCCACCGACTGCCGGGTCGACAACTACGCCCAGAAGCACAACCCGTGGTTCGGCTTCGGCAACGTGCCCACCTCCACCGCCTACGGCATGGACGCCTTCCCGACCGACTTCACCACCCTGCCGAAGGTCTCCTTCGTCACCCCGGACCTCTGCGACGACATGCACGACTGTTCGGTCGGCACCGGCGACACCTGGCTGCAGAACAACCTCGACGCCTACGCCCAGTGGGCCAAGAGCAACAACAGCCTGCTGGTGGTGACCTTCGACGAGGACAACAAGCTGTCGGGCAACCGCATCCCGACCGTCGTCTACGGCGCCCACGTCGCCCCCGGCAGCTCCACCGCCACCCGGTACAACCACTACGACGTGCTGCACACCCTGGAGGACCTGGCCGGCGTCAACGCCCACGCCGGCAACTCCGCCGGGGCCTCCGACATCACCGGCATCTGGAACTGACGCCCGTGTACGTCGCGGACTCCCGCAGCTCGAAGGCCCCCGTCGCACCGGCCACCGGCCAGGTGCGGCGGGGCGCCGCCCTGCGCTCGGTGCCGGGGGCGGTCCTCGCCCTCGGCGCGGTCAGCATGGTCACCGACGTCTCCTCGGAGATGGTCAACGCCGTGCTGCCGCTCTACCTGCTCACCGGACTCGGCCTCTCCCCGCTCGGCTTCGGCCTGCTCGACGGCATCCAGAACGGGTTCAGCGCCCTGGTCCGGCTGGTCGGCGGCCACCTCGCCGACCGCCGCGGCCGCGACGGGGCCGCCCGGCACAAGGCCGTCGCGGCCGTCGGCTACGGGCTCTCCGCGGCGTGCCGGCCCCTGCTGCTGTTCGTCCACACCGTGCCGCTGATCGGCGCCGTCATCGCCGTCGACCGCACCGGCAAGGGCCTGCGCACCGCCCCCCGGGACGCGATGATCTCGCTGGCCACCGAACCCGCCCACCGCGGCCGGGCGTTCGGCGTGCACCGGGCGATGGACACCGCGGGCGCCCTGCTCGGCCCGCTCACCGCCTTCCTGGTGCTGCGGCTGGCCGGCAGCCCGCTGCTCGCCGACGGCGGCGAACGGCACGGCTACGACGCGGTGTTCACGGTCAGCGCCTGCGTCGCGGCGCTCGGCGTGCTGATCCTGCTGCTGTTCGTGCCGAACCGGCAGACCGGCGAGGCGCCGTCGACCGCCACCCCCTCGCTGCGCAGCAGCCTCACCCTGCTGCGCCTGCCCGGACTGCGCAGGCTCACCCTGTGCGCCGTCCTGCTCGGGCTCACCACGGTCAGCGACTCCTTCCTCTACCTGCTGATCCAGCGCCGGCTCGGCCTGTCCGTCACCCTGTTCCCGCTGCTGCCGCTCGGCACCGCGGCCGCCTTCCTGCTGCTCGCCGTCCCGTTCGGCGCGCTCGCCGACCGGATCGGGCGCCGCCGCCTCTTCCTGCTCGGCCACGGGGTCCTGCTGCTCGGGTACGGGCTGCTGCTCTCGCCGCTGCGCGGACTGCCCGCCGTGCTCTGCGTACTGCTGCTGCACGGCTCCTTCTACGCGGCCACCGACGGCGTGCTCGCCGCCGCCGCGGCCGACGCCGTCCCCGCCGAACAGCGCGGCGCCGGGCTCGCCCTGGTCGGCACCGGGCAGGCGCTGGCCCGGTTCGCCTGCTCGCTGCTGTTCGGCGCGCTGTGGAGCGCGGTGGGCGGGTCGACCGCACTCGCCTGGTCCGCGGGCGCCCTGGCGCTGTGCGTGGCCGGCGCGGCGGTGGTGCTGCGCCGTTCGGAACCCGTCGTCGTGGAGCAGAGCGTGGAGGAGAGTCCGTGAACCCGCAGAACGTGAACCCGCAGAACGTGAACCCGCAGAACGTGAACCCGCAGAACAACCGCAGCCGGGTGCTCGTGCTGCTGATCGCCGTCCTGGTGCTCGGTGCGGTCGGCACCGGCGCCGTCCTCTACGCCGCCGACCGCAGCTCCGAACGGGACCGCGCCCAGGCCGGCGGACCGACCGTCGAACCCGGCCCGGTCTCACTCCAAGTGCCCACCAGCGGAAGACAGTTGCTCTTCCGCAACATGGCCTGGGGGCCGCACCGGGACGAGATCACCAGCGTCCCCGCCGACCACCCCGACGGCCCGCGGACCGCCTCCGGCACCCAGTGCCTGCGCTTCCACGCCGCCGCGGGCACCGGCATCTGCCTCCAGGCCCAGCACGGCGCGCTCGACGACACCTACCGCGCCGTCGTCCTGGACGACCACCTGCACGAGCGGCGCTCCTTCCCCGCCGCCGGCATCCCCACCCGCTCCCGGGTCTCGCCGTCCGGACACCTCGCCGCCTGGACCGTCTTCGTCAGCGGGGACTCCTACGCGGGCTCGGACTTCTCCACCCGCACCTCGATCGTCGACGTGCGGGACTGGAACCTGCGGGAGAACCTGGAGGACTTCGCCGTCGTCAAGGACGGCCACCCGTACCAGGCGCACGACGTCAACATCTGGGGCGTCACCTTCGCCGACGACAACACCTTCTACGCCACCCTCGCCAGCTCCGGGCAGACCCACCTCGTCCGCGGCGACCTCGCCGCCCGCACCCTCACCACCCTGCACGACAACGTCGAGTGCCCCTCGCTCTCCCCGGACGGCACCCGCATCGCGTACAAGAAGCGCGTCCCCGGCCTGTCGCCCGACGCCCCCTGGCGGCTGTACGTCCTCGACCTCGCGACCGGCACCGAGACCGCCACCGCCGAACAGCGCAACATCGACGACCAGGCGCTCTGGTCCGACACCGGGACGCTGGTGTACGCCCTGCCCGGCGACTACGGCGCCGACCTGTGGACCGTCCCGGCCGACGGCTCCGGCGCCCCGCGGCTGGTCACCAAGGCCGCCGTCGCCCCCGCCTACCTGGGCTGAGGAACTCTCCGCTAGCGTCCCACGTCGAGCAGAGTGCGACGTCCCGACCCGAGGTGCCGGTCGGACGTCCTGATCGAAGCGGGGGAACGAGCAACCGTGGACGGCATCCCACCCGAGCGCGTGGTCACCGACTCCTGGCCCGCCCTGCACGGCCGACCGGTCCTGCGGCGCACCGTCGCCGTCGGACTCGTGCTGTGCGTGTCCGCCGGCGCCGCCCTGATGGTGCGCGGCGTCAACGCGCTCACCGTCGGCCGGGTCGGGCGGGAGACCGACCGGGACCGCGCCGAACGGCTGGCGGGCCTCCACCCCTCCCAGCACCCCGGCGCGGGCCGCTACTACGTCCCGGTCGGGGCCGTCTACACCCGCACCTCGGACGGCGCGCCCGTCGCCTACCTCCACTACCGCCTCGGCGGCGGCAAGGAGCCCGGCCTCGGCGACTTCCTGCGCACCTACGACCTCCCGGCACCCGGACCGGCCGCCCCGCTGCCGCCGGACCTCGCGGCCGCCCTCGGGGGCGACGAGCCGTCCGAGGCGCCGGAGCTGCCGGAGCCGGTGGGGTCGCCGGAGCCGGCGGCGGGGTCAGGGTCGGCGGGGTCGGCGGGGGAGTCGGGAGCGCCCTCGCCCGTGCCGTCGGGGTCCGCGTCGGCCTCCGCCCCCGCTGCCGTGGTGGCCCCCGGCCCGGGCGTCGCGCCGATGGCCGTCGCGGCGGATCCCGCCACGGCCGATCCCGACCCGGACGGCTCCGGGGGCGGCGTCCCGGACGCCGGTACGGACGGCAGGGCGGACGCAGGTCCGGACGACGGCGCCGAGGACGGCTCCGGCGGCGCGGGCGGTACCGCGCCCGTCCCCGAGGACAGCACCCCCGACCCGGTCCCCACCCCGACCTGGACGCCCACCACCAGCCCGTCCGCCGTCCCCACCCGGGCCCCGTCGGCCCGCCGGATCTACGTGGCCGCCGTCCCGGGCGGACTGCCGGGCGCCGCCGACATCTACATCCGCGCCACGGGCTGAGCCCGGGTATGCCCGTGCCCCGCCGGCCAGTGGCCGACGGGGCGGGGACGGGAGTCGGGGGGTGCGGGCCGTCAGCGGGCGACCGCCGGTGTCCGGCGCTCGGGGGTGGGGGCCGAGGCGGCTGCCGGTGCGGGGATTGGCGAGGTGGGTGTCGGCGCGGCCGCCGGAGTCGTCCGGCGGGCCGGGGCCTGGCCGATCAGCATCGCGCCGAGCGCCAGCACCAGCCCCAGCACCTGCCAGGGGGTGAGCGTCTGGCCGAGCACCACCAGGCCGCCGACGGTGGCCACCACCGGGTTGACCAGCCCCAGGAAGGACACCGGACCGGCGCCGAGCCGCTCGATGCCGCGGAACCACAGCACGTAGCCGAGCGCGGTGCTGAGCAGGCCGAGGTAGGCGAAGCCCGCCAGGTTGGCGGTGCTCAGGGCCGGCGGCGCGCCCTCGACCAGGGCCGCCAGCGGGACGAGGAAGACCGAGCCGGCCAGCAGCTGCCAGGCGGTGAGGTCGATCATGGTGGCGCCCTCCGGGCGGCCCCAGCGGCGGGTCAGCACGGTGCCCGTGGCCATCAGGCCGATCGCGGTGACCATCGCGGCGATGCCGATGCCGTCCAGCTTCGCGCCGCTCTTGAGCACCAGCAGCGCCACCCCGGCGACCCCGACCAGTCCGGCGAGCAGCGCCCGCCGCCCGGGCCGGACCCGGAGCACCCCGACCGAGAGCCCGGCGACCAGCAGCGGCTGGATCGCCCCGATGGTGGCCGCGACGCCGCCGGGCAGCCGGTAGGCGCCGACGAAGGTGAGCGGGAAGAACAGCCCGATGTTGAGCATCCCGAGCACCGCCGCGCGCCCCCACCAGCGCCCCTTGGGCAGCTTGCGGCCGATCAGCAGCAGGAGCAGCCCGGCGGGCAGCGCCCGCAGTGCGGCGAGCAGCAGCGGGCGGCCCTCGGGCAGCAGCTGGGTGGTGACCAGGTAGGTGGTGCCCCAGGCGGCCGGGGCGAGTGCGGCGGTGACGGCGATCCCTGCGCGCTTGCGGTCCATGGCGGTTCCCAATCCCCTCAACGTTGACTATCTGAACGTTGAGATATTTCTACGCCCGGGATCGGCGAACGTCAAGTATGTGAATGTTAAGATATCTGCACCGGCAGCAGCCCGGCCGTCCGAGGGAGATGACAGAGCATGCAGCAGCGCGACACAGTCGACGACATCGCCGAGCAGTGGGCCAGGAACCGCCCCGACCTGCCGCTGGAGGCGATGGCCCTGATCGGCCGACTGCGGAGGCTCAACGTCCGGGTCGACAACGCCCTGCGCGAGTACTTCCTCACCTGCGGGCTGGACCCCTCCGAGTTCGACGTCCTCGCCACCCTGCGCCGCTCCGGCGAGCCCTACGAACTCAACGCCCGCGCCCTGCTCAAGTCCGCCATGGTCACCTCCGGCGCCATCACCAACCGGGTCGACAAGCTCTCCGCCAAGGGCCTGGTCGAGCGCAACCCCTGCCCCACCGACCGCCGCGCCGTCCTGGTCCGCCTCACCCCGGCCGGCAAGGACCTCATCGACGCCGCCCTCCCCGGCCACATCCGCAACGAGGAGAGCCTCCTCACCGCCCTCGACGCCGACGAGCGCGCCCACCTCGACACCCTGCTCCGCAAGCTCCTCGTCGCCCACGGCGACACCGAGCCGCTGGGCTGACCGCCGGGTCGTTCGCGTGACCACCACCTCCCGGCCGCGTTAACCCATCGGGACGACGCGCCGGAGGAGAAGCCCGATGAAGCACAGGACCCCCAGGGACATCGCCGTCGACGACCAGCTGCGGGCCGCCGGGGCGGAGGGCGCCCAGTGGCTCGCCGCCGCCGGGTGGGGGCCGCCGGTGCAGGTGCCGCTGCAGAACGCGGCCAAGTGGCAGCGGGAGACCAGGGAGCGGATGCTCGCCGCGCAGGAGGACGAGTCCTGCACCTGGTGCGACCACCTGCTGCACGGCGGCCCGCAGCCCGTCGTCGTCCACGCCGAGCACCCCGCCCACCTGGTCTGCCGCGCCTGCTCGATCACCGCCCGCCCCCACCGCCGCTGCGCGGACTGCGGCGAGCCGGCCCGGTCGGCCTCCCTGCTCGACGGCCGCGAGGACGTCTGCATGGGCACGGTGGCGATCTACACCCGCCTCCGCTGCCCCGCCTGCCACCGCCGCGACCCGATCAATGGGACCTTCGGGAGCGGATGGTGACGAGCCGTCAAGTACTCGCGACCAGCGCGTAGCGCTCGTCGTGCACCGGGCCGCCCCACAGGTCCGCGTCCGCGCCGAGCGGCTCGACGCGCAGCTCCGCCACCAACGGGCGGACCGCCGCGGCCAGTTCGTCGGCACCCACGCCGCCGCCCCAGGGCAGCCGCTCCGCCCCGGCGACGTACAGGGTCGCCTGCTCGCCCGCCTCGCGCCAGCGCCCCTCGACCAGCACCAGCCGCCCGCCGGGGCGTAGCAGCCGCACCCAGGCGCGCAGCGCCCGTTCCGGGTCGGGCAGGGTCCAGATCAGGTGCCGCGACAGCAGTACGTCGAAGCCGCCCTCCCGCACCGGCGGCACGCCCGCGTCCCCCACCAGGAAGCGCCCGGCCAGCCCGGCCGCCGCCAGCTTCGCCCGGGCCCGCGCGACCATCCGCGGCGCCAGGTCCACCCCCGTCACCCGGTGCCCGTCCGCCGCCACCAACTCGGCCAACGACCCCGTCCCGCAGCCGACATCGAGCACCTCCACCGCCCCGCCCGGCAGCCACCCCCGCACCCGCCGCGCCCACGCCTCCCGCACCGCCGGCGCCCGCAAGCCGTGATCCGGCTCCTCGTCGAAGGCCGCCGCGGCCGCGTCCCAGTAGTCGGAGATGGCCCGCCCGGAGTCCGTCATGCCGCCCATCCTCCCGATCCCCACTGACAACCCGGCCCGGCTCCACCCGCCCCAGTCGTGGTCCCAGTCGCGGCGGTCGCCGTGGGCGGGCCGGAGTTCCATCGTGAACTTGGCTTATCGCGTGGGAAGTTCACGGTGGGCGGCGAGTTGCTGGTCCCGTGGCCACTGACGGTCCCGGGGTGGGCGTCGCGCGGTGCCGTGTCCGGTAGTCGTCCGGTGCCGCCGAGATCCTCAGGCCGCCGGGTGGAGGGCGGGGGGCTGCCAGTCGTAGATGGTGCCGGTGCGGCCGAGGAGGGTGCGGGTGGGGAGGAGGCCGGCCAGGGTGAGGGCGGTGGTGCGCAGGAGGGTGGTGGCGGGGGTGTGGAGGGCGACCAGGCTGCCGGTGCGGCGGGAGGCGGTGACGACGGCGGTGGTGCGGGGGAGGCGGGCGGCGGTGTAGGCGGGGAGGGCGGTGGCGGGGTCGTCGGCGGGGTCGTCGGCGGGGGTGAGCAGCGAGGCGAGGACGACGGCGTCCTCGACGGCCTGGCAGGCGCCCTGGCCGAGGAAGGGACACATCGCGTGGGCGGCGTCGCCGAGGAGGGCGACCCGGCCGTGGTGGTGGGCGGGCAGGGGGTCGGCGAGTTCCCGGACGTCGTTGCGGAGCAGCCGGTCGGGGCCGGCCAGGGCGAACAGCTGGGGGACGGGGGCGCACCAGTCGCCGAAGAGCCGCCGGAGTTCGGCCGCTTCGTCGGCGGCGCGGTCGCCGGCCGGGGCGAGGGCGGCGGCGTAGACGTAGACCCGGCCGTCGGCGAGCGGGACGATGCCGGCGAGGCGGCCGGGGCCCCAGACCTCGCCGGCGGCGGCCGGGGGACGGTCGGGGCTGACGATGGCGCGCCAGGTGGTGAAGCCGCTGTAGCGCGGGCCGGGGTGGTGGGGGAAGAGCAGGCCGCGGGTGGCGGAGTGGATGCCGTCGGCGGCGACGACCAGGGCGGCCTTCCGATCGCCCTCGCGGGTGCGGACGACGGCGGGCCGGTGGTGGTCGCCGGGGTCGGTGACGGTGGCGGGGGAGTCGGTGCGGACGGTGCCTTCGGGCAGCGCGTCGACCAGGGCGGCGATGACCTCGGCGCGGGCGACGGCGGCGACGGTGTCGCCGAAGCGGGCCCGGACGGCGGCGCTGGTGGTGCGGACGAGCCAGCGGCCGGAGGGGTGGCGGATGCCGACGGCGGGGTGGTCGGTGGCGCGGGCGCGCAGCCGGGGGCCGACGCCGAGGAGGTCGAGGGCGCGCAGGGCGTTGGGGGCGAGGGCGAGCCCGGCGCCGACGGGGTCCAGGTTCGCGGCGCGTTCGTGGACGGTGACGGGGACGCCCTGCCGGTGGAGGGCGAGGGCGGCGGTGAGGCCGCCGATGCCGCCGCCGATGACGATCGCCCGGTGCTGGCCCATGGGGGCTCCTGTTCTCCCACGATCTCGGCAACTACAGCTGTAGTGACCGCTTGCCCGGCACCGTACTACACATGTAGTGGGCGGTAAACTACGACTGTAGTGAGTTGGGGGAGCCCACCGGGAAAGGCCATGATCGGACCCATGACGCCCCCGCGCCCGACCTCCCGAGCCCTGACGCCCGCGCGCCCGACCCTGATCGCCGACGCCGCCGTCGGCCTGATCGCCGAGGCCGGCCTGCGCGGACTCACCCACCGCGCCGTGGACGACGCCGCCGGCCTGCCCGCCGGCTCGACCTCCAACCTGGCCCGGACCAGGGCCGCCCTGCTGGAGCTGGTGCTCACCCGGATCGTCGAGCGGGAGACCGCCGACTACCCGGTCTTCGCCGAGGGCGAGCGGCCCCGGGCGGCCGCACCGGCCCGCGCACTGCTGGCCGAGGTCGGCGCCGAGGTGCTGTTCCAGGCGCTCACCAGCGGCCGCAGGCTCACTCTGGCCCGCCTCGAACTCGCCCTGGAGGCCACCCGCAGGCCCGAACTGCGCGTCGTCTACGACCGGTTGGGCGCCCGCTTCGCCGAACTCGGCGCCGACCTGCTCGCCGCCGCCGGCTCCACCGACCCCGAGGGCGACGCCCGCCGGCTGATCCGCTGGTGCGACGGAGTGCTGTTCAACGCCACTGCGGGCAGCGGGCACTGGCACGTGCCGATGCCGGAGGAGCTGCGCGCGGAGATCGACCGCTACCTCACCGCGTTGCTGGACCGGTAGCTCCGCCCGCGGGCCGCATCGGCCCTATACTCCGTGTGCTCGATCAGCCAGGGGGAAGCATGCTGAGTGTGCTCGAAGTCGTCGCACTGCTCATGATCGGTGCGGCGCTGCTGCTACGGCTGGCGACGCTGCCGGTGCTGGTGCGTGCCCAAACGGCCGCGCGCCGAAGGGCGTTGGCCGCCACCGGTGCGGACGCGGGCGGGGGTGCGCCGGGCGGGGTCGGCGCGACCGTCGGCGAGCTGGTGCTGGGCCTGCTGGGCATCGCCGGGGTGGTGGTGTCACTGTCCTACAACGTCGTGGGCAACATGACGCACATCGGGCTGGGCGAGCCGTTCGACCCCGTCAACTCGAGGTACCTCGGCTACTCGGTGGGTCTGCACTTCGACACGGCGCAGACCGTGTACATCGCCGTGTTCGTCGTCTGCCTGCTGCTCTGCCTCCTGCTGTGCTACCTGACCCAGCGCAGGCTGCTGACCGCGGACCTGCCTCCGCAGATCTGGTCGGCGGGCGCGACCCAGGCCCGGGTCGTCGGCCTGCTGGTCCTCCGCGCGGCGCTCGCGGTGTTCGTCCTGCCGGCCGGTCTGGTCCTCCCGGCCCTGGTGTTCCACGTCGTCGCCTTCTCCGTGAGCGGCCGGCCCAAGGCGGTCGGTGCGCAGCCGGGGAGTGCTCCGGAGGCCGGGGCCGCCCAGGCGTTCCAGGCGTACCTGGACGCGCAGAACCCGTACGCGCCCACCGCCCAGCCGCCGCAGGGCCCCTACGTCCCCCCGCAGTTCACCCCGCCGGTCCCGACCGCCCCGCCGGTCCCGACCGCCCCGCCGGTCCCGCCCGCCCCGCCCGTCGGCAGTCCGCTGGGCGCGCACGAGCCCCGGACGATCGGCGGCTACCAGCTGCTCGGCCGGATCGGCTCCGGCGGCATGGGCACGGTCTACCTCGCCCAGCGCCAGGGCTCCGCCACCCAGGTCGCGCTCAAGACCATCAACCCCGAACTCCTCGCCGAGGGCGACCTGTTGCGCCGCTTCCAGCGCGAGGCCGAGGTGCTGGCGATGGTCCCCGGCGCCTACACCGCCCGGGTGCTCGACACCGGTGTGGACGCCGGACGCCCGTACCTGGCCATGGAGTTGCTGGACGGGCGCCCGCTCGACGCCCATCTGCGCGAGCAGGGCCCGATCCGCTCCGCCGAGGCGCTGAACGCCCTGGCCCTGGCGCTGGCCGTGGCGCTCTCCGGGGTGCACCGGCTCGGACTGGTGCACCGGGACCTCAAGCCCGCCAACATCATGCTGACCACGGCCGGCCCGCGCCTGCTGGACTTCGGCATCGCGGCGATCGTGGACGGCACCCGGCTGACCGCCACCGGCGGCGGCCCGGGCACCCTGACGTACATGGCGCCGGAGCAGTTCGGCGACGAGCGGCCCGGCCCGGCGGCCGACGTGTGGGCCTGGGCGTGCTGCGTGGTCTGTGCGGCGTACGGCTTCAGTCCGTTCGCGGCGACCAACACGGGCGCGGTGATCCGCCGGATCGTGGAGAGCGGGCCCGAGCCCGCCGCCCTGGCGGCGGTCCAGGCCCTCGACCCGAGGCTCGCGGCCGTCGTCGCCCGTGCGCTGGCCATCGACCCGGCCGCCCGCCCGGCGGACGGCACGGCGCTGCTGGCGGCGCTCGCGGTGGCCCGGTCGACCACGCCGGACCAGGCGGCCGTCCACGAGCAGATCACCCGCGGCTGGCGCACCCTCACGCTCTGACCTGCGGCTACCCCGCGGCCCCCACCGTCACCTCGGCCTCGTGCCGCACCGGGAAGTTCACCGAGTTGGCGATGAAGCAGCCCCGGTTCGCCGCCCCGTGCAGGCCGAGGGCCCGCTCCACCATCCCCGGCTCGGCGACCTCGACGCGCGGGTGCAGCACCACCGAGGTGAAGCGCACGCCCTCCTGGGTCACGGTCATGGTGCCCGCCGGCCGGTCCGCGTACGAGGTCACCACGACCCCGTTCACCGCGCACTGGTGCAGGTACGACAGCAGGTGGCACTGGGCGAGCGAGACCAGCAGCAGTTGCTCCGGGTTCCAGCGGGCCGGGTCGCCGTGGAAGGCGGGGTCGGCGGAGCCGAGGATGCCCGGCAGGCCCTCGACCGACACCTCGACGTCGCGGGAGTAGGCCCGGTAGTCGCTGGTGCCGGTGCCCCGGTTGCCGGTCCAGTGGAGCTCGGCGGTGTACTCGTACTGCCTGGCCATGGGGGTGCCTCCGCGGGAAGGGGGTGTCCCCGGACAGTCAACCGCAACGGGCCGCCCGCGCGCGGCCTCCCGTGCGGCGGACGTCGCCGGGCCATGGGCCATGCGTGCCCGGTCGACGCCGCCGACCGGGTGACCTCCGGTCGCCCGTCCGGGTGGTGGCCTGGACGGTCGCGCGGTACAGAACATCCGCTCACGAACGACTGCCGCCGTGCCCCACCGGGGAAGCGGCCGGTTTCACCCGGATCGACACGCGCGATCACGGATCGTCGCCGTCCGCCCGTCGGCGTGATGGGATGCCCCCGGCCACGAGGCCACCCCGGAACCGATCTCGGAGACTCCGTTGCAGCGACCCATCACCCTCAAGCGTTCCCTCGCCCTCGCCTCCGCAGCGCTCACCGTCGGCGTGGTCACCGCGCTGAGCATGCCGGCCGTGGCCGACACCCAGCCCCAGGCCGGCACCCACCACGCGACCAGGGCGGCCGTGGTGCCGGACATGACCTTCGACAGCACGGGCACCGCCGACCTCGGCAACGCCCCGCAGGGGCTCGGCAAGGCCTTCGGCGGCAGGGCCGCGATGAAGGACGTCGACGGCAAGACCATCGGCACCGCCTACGCCAACTGCGGCAAGGACGCGACCGGCACGACCGCGGACGAGGTGCTGTGCACGAGCGTCTTCAAGTTCAGCGACGGAGCCCAGATCGCCGCCGACGGGGTCATCCCGGTCCCACGTTCGGGGGCCGAGCTCAAGGAGTTCGACGCCATCGTCACCGGCGGCACCCTCAGGTACGAGGGCATCACCGGCGTCGCCCGCTTCACCCCCCGCTCGGTCGGGGTCTACGCCGTCACCTTCAGCTGACCGCGCGAACCCCGCCTCGCACCCCTCGACCCCACGCCGGGCCGGGGGGTGCGCCGTGTGCGGGCGTCAGCCGCCCGCCAGGACGCGCTCGACGATCAGCCCGGCGCAGTCCTCCACCGAGGCCTGCGAACTGTCGACCACCAGGTCGTACGCCACGCCCTCGTGCACCGACTCCGCCTGCACGGCGGCCATCCCGGCGACCCGGTCGCCGCGCGCGGCCTCCCGGGCCGCGGCCACCGCCGGGTCGCAGCGCACGCCGACCCAGAGCACCTCCAGGCCGTCCAGCGCCGCGCGCCACCGCCGCTGGGAGGCGACCCCGCCGAGGAACACCTCGTCGACCAGGACCGGCGCTCCGGCCCGGGCCATCGCGGCCACGCCGAGCGTCCAGGCGGCGTCCAGCCGGGCGAAGGCCGGCCCGACCTCCACCGTGCCGTCCCCGTCCGTCAGGCCGCCGATGCCCTCCTCGCCGCCGAGCAGCCACGGCGGCAGCGCCTCCACCATGGTGTCCGCGCCGAGGTGCAGCCACGGCTCCGGGAGCAGCTCCTGCAAGCGCCGGGCGATGCTCGACTTCCCGGAACTGGAACCGCCGTTGAGTACGATCACATCCATGCGCGCATCCTAGGGAGCAGAGCCCTCAGGATGCCCCCGAATCGAACGCCGCCGCCGCTCCCGCGAACGACTTCGCCACCCCGGGTGCCCCGGCCCAGTGCAGGTGCAGGTACGAGGCGTGGACGTTGCCGCCCGCGAACCCCTCCGTCCGCGGCCCGGTCGGCAGGCGCCAGCCCCAGGCGGGGTGTTCGCCGGCGCCCGGTTCGCAGACCGTCCGGTGGAACTCGTGCCCGCGCAGCCGGGTGCCCGCCCGGGCGAGCGGGGAGTCGTGCAGGGCGACGGCCTCCCGGTAGCCGAGGGTGAGCCGTTCGGTCATCCGGGCGTCGGTGTCCAGCACGCCGCACATCGGCAGGCCGTCCAACTCACGCCCCAAGTACAGCAGTCCGGCGCACTCGGCGGCGATCGGGCCGCCCGCCGCCGCGAAGTCGGCGATGGCGCGCCGCAGTTCGGCGTTCCGGCTCAACTCCCTTACGTACAGCTCGGGGAAGCCGCCGCCGATGACCAGTCCGGCGGTGCCCGCGGGCAGGGCGGTGGCGTGCAGCGGGTCGAAGGGGACGACCTCGGCGCCCGCCGCGCCGAGCAGTTCGGCGTTCTCGGCGTACGAGAAGGAGAACGCCGCACCGCCGGCCACCGCGATCCGCGGCCGCCCGCCGACCGGCGCCACCTCCGCCGAAGCATCCCACGGCTCGGCGTCCAACTCCGGTGCGGTACGGGCGAGTTCCAGCACCGCGTCCAGGTCGACGGACGAGGCGACCAACTCGCCCATGTCCGCAACCGCCTTGAGCGCCTCCGCCGAGCGCTCCACCGCCGGGATCAGCCCGAGATGCCGGGACGGTGTGGCCACGGCCGCCGAGCGGCGCAGCGCGCCCAGCACGGGCACCCCGGAGCCCTCCTCCAGGGCCTCGCGCAGCAGGTGCTCGTGCCGGTCGGAGGCGACCCGGTTGAGGATCACCCCGGCGAGCCGTACCTGCGGGTCCCAGGAGGCGAAGCCGTGCACCAGCGCGGCCACCGAGCGGGACTGCGAGGAGCCGTCCACCACCAGTACCACGGGGGCCCGCAGCAGCTTGGCGACGTGTGCGGTGGAGGCCAGCTCCCCGCGCCCGGAGGCCCCGTCGAACAGGCCCATGACGCCCTCGACCACCGCGACGTCCGCCCCCGCCGCGCCGTGCAGGAACAGCGGCGCGATCCGCTCCGGCCCGCACATGAAGGCGTCCAGGTTGCGGCCCGGGCGCCCGGCGGCGAGCGCGTGGTAGCCCGGGTCGATGTAGTCGGGGCCGACCTTGTGCGGCGACACCGCCAGCCCGCGCGCGGCGAGCGCCGCGATCAGGCCGGTGGCGACGGTGGTCTTGCCGGCACCCGAGGAGGGCGCGGCGACCACGATGCGGGGGACGTTGTTCAAGAGGTCACCACTCGATACCGCGCTGGCCCTTGCGGCCGGCGTCCATGGGGTGCTTGACCTTGGTCATCTCGGTGACCAGGTCGGCGACTCCGGTCAGCGCCTCGGGCGCGTACCGGCCGGTGATGACGACGTGCTGGCTGCCCGGACGGTCCTTGAGTACCGCGACGACCTCCTCCGGGTCGATCCACCCCCAGTGCATCGGGTAGGTGAACTCGTCCAGGACGTAGAAGCGGTAGGTCTCGGCGGCGAGGTCGCGCTTGACCTGCTCCCAGCCCTCCTTCGCCGCCTCCTCGCTGGTCATCTCCTGCTCGGCGGAGCGCTGGATCCAGGACCAGCCGGAGCCCATCTTGTGCCAGTCGACGGTGCCGCCCTCGCCGGAGGCGCCGAGCACGCGCAGCGCGTTCTCCTCGCCGACCTTCCACTTGGCGGACTTCACGAACTGGAACACCCCGACCGACCAGCCCTGGTTCCAGGCCCGCAGCGCCATGCCGAAGGCGGCCGTGGACTTGCCCTTCCCGGGGCCGGTGTGCACGGCGGTGATCGGCTGGGTACGGCGCTGACGGGTCGTCAGGCCGTCGTCGGGAACGCTCTCGGGGACACCCTTGGGCATGTCGGCTCAGGCCGCCTTTCGGATCGAGGTGGAGACGGGTCGGTTCGCGCGGACGAGCGAGGCCACGCCCTCCGCGCGCAGCTCGTCCAGGCTGACGGCGCTGCCGCCGAGCAGCCCGGCCAGGGTGCGGGCCAGGCCCAGCCGGACCGGCCCGGACTCGCAGTCCAGCACCACGCTCGCGGTGCCCTGGGCGGCGAACAGGGTGGCCGCCCGCTGGGAGCGGGCCAGCGCGTCCCGCCCGCCGGTGGCCCGGCCGTCGGTCACCACGACCAGCAGCGGGCGCCGGTTCGGGTCGCGCAGCCGCTCGACCCGCAGCACCTCGTGGGCGCGCAGCAGGCCGGCCGCCAGCGGGGTGCGCCCGCCGGTGGGCAGGGTCTCCAGCCGGGCGGCGCCGACCTCCACCGAGGAGGTGGGCGGCAGCGCCAGTTCGGCGTCCGCGCCGCGGAAGGTGATCATGCCGATCTTGTCCCGGCGCTGGTAGGCGTCCATCAGCAGCGACAGCACCGCGCCCTTGACGGCGGTCATCCGCTGCCGGGCGGCCATCGAGCCGGAGGCGTCCACCACGAACAGCACCAGGTTGGACTCCCGCCCCTGGCGCACCTGCTCGCGGAAGTCGTCCTTGTGCAGCACCAGCGCCCGGCCGGCCCGCCCGCGCGCCACCTGGTGCGGTGCGGCGGCCTGGAGGGTCGCGGTCAGGTGCAGCCGGCTGAGCGCGCCCTGCGGGCGGCGGGCCCGGACGGTGTGCCCGCCGGTGGTCTCGGCGGGGGAGCGCCGGCCCTGGGCGCCGTGGCCGGTGCCCTGCACGGTGAACAGCCGCGTCCGGTACGGGTCCCCGGCCGCGACCGGCGCCGACTCCCGGGCGGGGGAGGGGTGTTGGGCCGGTACGGGCTGCGGCTCGGGCAGCTCGGTGTCCGTGGCCGCGGGCTCCGGGGCCGCGCCGTCGGCCGGCTCGGGCGCACCGCCGCCGTCGGGGCCGCCGTCGGGGCCGCCGTCACCCGGGCCACCGTCACCACCGCCGTCCGGGCCGTCGCCCTCGGGCTCCGGCCCATCGCCCTCGGGCTCCGGCCCATCGCCCTCCGGCTCCTCCGGCCGGGCGTGCTCCTCCAGCGTGCGGTCCAGCTGCTCCTCGTCCAACCCCGGGGCGTCGAAGGGGTTGCGGCGGCGCCGGTGCGGCAGGGCCAGCTGGGCGGCCTTGCGGACGTCCTCCTCCAGCACCTCCGTCCGCCCGGCCCAGGCGGCCAGCGCGACCGCGGTGCGGGCCATCACGATGTCCGCGCGCAGCCCGTCCACCTCGAACGCGGCGCACACCGCCGTGATCTGACGCAGCGCCACATCCGTCAGCTCGACCTTCGGGAGCAACTCCCGGGCCGCGGTGATGTGTTCGGCCAGCTCCCGCTCCTCCGCCGCGAACCGGTCGGCGAAACCGGCCGGATCGGCGTCGTAGGCGAGGCGGCGCCGGACCACCTCGGCGCGCTCGGCCGGCTCCCGGGTGGCGGCGATCTCGACGGTCAGGCCGAAGCGGTCGAGCAGCTGCGGCCGCAGCTCGCCCTCCTCCGGGTTCATGGTGCCGACCAGCAGGAACCGCGCCGCGTGCCGCACCGACACGCCCTCGCGCTCGACGTAGGAGCGGCCCATCGCGGCGGCGTCCAGCAGCAGGTCCACCACGTGGTCCTGGAGCAGGTTCACCTCGTCGATGTACAGCACCCCGCGGTGCGCCTTGGCGAGCAGGCCGGGCTCGTACGCCTTGACGCCCTCGGCCAGCGCGCGCTCCAGGTCGAGCGAGCCGACGATCCGGTCCTCGGCCACGCCGACCGGCAACTCGACCAGCTGGGACGGCCGTTCGTGACTCCCGAACGTGGCGTGCGGGCCGTCCGGGCACTGCGGGTCCGGCCCGGCCGGGTCGCAGGCGAACCGGCAGCCGTCCACGACGGCGATGGCGGGCAGCAGCCCGGCCAGCGCGCGCACCATGGTCGACTTGGCGGTGCCCTTCTCGCCGCGCACCAGCACGCCGCCCACGGCCGGGGAGACCGCGTTCAGCAGCAGCCCGAGCCGCAGGTCGGCCATCCCGACGATCGCGGTGAACGGATAGCGGACCTCACTCATGCGTCACTCCCAGGTGCTCCGGGCAGGAGGAACGGCAGCGATCCGGCCGCCGGCACCCCGCCCTCGATCAGCTTCCACAACGCGTCGGTGTCCGCGTGCTCCTCGATCAGGTCGCCCAGCCGGTCCAACCGGGCCTCGCGCGCCACGGCGAACGAGGTGTCCGGCGCTGCTACGAACGCCCGGCCGGCCAAGTCGGCGACCTCGCGCAGGAGTTCACGGCGGAAGCCGTCGTTCTCCAGCGCGCCGTGCCAGGTGGTGCCCCAGACCGAGCCGACCCGGCAACCGTCCAGGAAGGGAACGCCCCCCTCGACGGCCACCACCCCGTGATGGATCTCGTACCCCTCCACCCGCTGCCCGTACGCCTCGCCGACCGGCCGCGCCAGCACCTTCTCGACGCCGAAGCGCACCCGGGTCGGCAGCAGCCCGAGCCCGTCGACCACACCGGCCTTCGACTCGACCTCGTCCTCGATCGAGTGCGCCAGCATCTGGTAGCCGCCGCACACCCCGAGCACCGGCAGCCCGGCCGCCGCCCGCGCCTTCAACGCCGACTCCAGGCCGCGCTCGCGCAGCCAGGCGAGGTCCGCCACGGTCGCCCGGGTGCCGGGCAGTACCACCAGGTCGGCGTCGGCCAGCTCCTCCGGCCGGGTCGCCCAGCGCACCAGCACGCCCGGCTCCTGGGCCAGCGCGTCCAGGTCGGTGAAGTTCGACAAGCGCGGGAAGCGCACCACGGCGACCCGCAGCACGTCCGCCCCCAGCGGCCCGCGCCCGTCCACCCGGTCCACCACGGTGGACAGGTCCAGCGAGTCCTCGGCGTCCAGCCACAGGCCCGGCAGCATCGGCAGCGTGCCCAGCACCGGACGGCCGGTCAGCTCGTGCAGCATCTCCAGCCCGGGCGCCAGCAGCCGGGCGTCACCGCGGAACTTGTTGACGAACCAGCCGGCCACGTGCCGCTGGTCCTCCGCCGACAGCAGCGCCAGCGTCCCGTACATCGCCGCGAACACCCCGCCGCGGTCGATGTCCCCGACCACCACCACCGGCAGCGCGGCGGCCGTGGCCAGGCCCATGTTGGCGATGTCCCGGTCGCGCAGGTTGATCTCGGCGGGGGAGCCGGCGCCCTCGCACACCACCACGTCGTAGCGGGCGCGCAGATCGGCCAGGCACTCCAGCGCGCGCTCCAGCAGGACGGGCTTGCGCTCCCGGTAGTCCAGCGCGCCCACCTCGGCCACCGGCCTGCCCAGCAGCACCACCTGGCTGCGGCCGTCCGCGCCCGGCTTGAGCAGCACCGGGTTCATCGCCGCCTCCGGCTCCACCCGGGCGGCCTGCGCCTGCATCGCCTGGGCGCGGCCGATCTCGGCCCCGTCGGCGGTGACGAAGGAGTTCAGCGACATGTTCTGCGCCTTGAACGGCGCCACCCGCACGCCCTGGCGGGCCAGCCAACGGCAGATCCCGGCCGTCACCACGCTCTTGCCCGCGTCCGAGGTCGTCCCCGCGACCAGCAGTGCGTTGGTCATGCCCCACCCTTCTTCCTCATCAGCATCCGCAGCAGGACGTGCCCCGCGACCGTCGTACCCAGCGCCAGCGCGCCCACCCGCCGGGACAGCGCGCAGGCCCGCTCGATGTCGTCCACCGTCACCGGCCGCAACTCCGCACCCAGGACGGGCCGGTGCTCCACCCGCTCCCCGTACTGCAAGGTCCCGCCCAGCCGGACCCCGACCGCCCCCGCGAAAGCCGACTCGGCCTGGCCCGCGTTCGGGCTCGGGTGCGCGGAGCCGTCCCGGCGCCAGACCCGCCAGGCGGTCCGGGGCTCGGGCGCGGCGGCCACCGTCAGCAGGGCCGTCAGCCGGGCACCCGGCCAGCCCGCCACGTCGTCCAGCCGGGCCGAGGCCCAGCCGAACCGGGCGTAGCGGGGCGAACGGTGGCCCACCATGGCGTCCAGGGTGTTCACCGCGCGGAACGCCAGCAGCCCCGGCGTGCCCGCCAGGGCGCCCCAGGCCAGTGCGTTCACCACGGCATCCGCCGTGTTCTCCGCCACCGACTCGACCACGGCCCGGGCGATCTGCTGCCCGTCCAGCGCGCTCGGATCCCGCCCGCACAGGTGCGGCAGCCGCTCCCGGGCCGCCGTCAGGTCGCCCGCGGCCAGCGAGCGTCCGATGGTGCGGGCCTCCCGGGTCAGCGAGGTGCCGCCGAGCACCGTCCAGGTCGCCGCCGCCGCCAACGCGGCCCGGCCCACCGGACGGCGCCCGACCGTACGGTCCAGGGCGAGCGCGCCGGCCGCGACCGCGCCCACGCACACCGCGGTGTACCCGGCACCGGCCGCCCGGTCGTCGCGCCACAGCCGCCGCTCCAGCCGCCCCGCAGCCGTACCGAACAGGGCGACGGGGTGGCCGCGGCGCGGGTCGGCGTACCTGGCGTCGGCGGCGTAGCCCGCGACGGCGCCCAGTGCGAAGGCCGCGGCCCGGGTCAGCGGGCGCACAACATCGAAAAGCCGGGGATCCAACCGGGCGGGGCAGCCTGCATCGCGTGGGTGTCCTCACTCAGGGTCCGCGCCCTGGATCGACGTACCGGGGGCGAGAGTCTCCTGGCTTCCGGGTCCGACGCACCCCCGGGCCTTCCAACGGCCCCTGACGGTCCGCCGTGGCACTTTCCGAGCGTGCTCCCCGGTGACAGTGGCGGGACCGCGCCGGACTCGCACCGGCTTCCTCTCCATGCCTCCGTTTGGCCCCAGGATCCCATCACGCGCCCGAACCGGGAGTCAACCGAGGTCACGGAGGGGTTGGTCACACGACGCAGCCGCCCCCGCCCTGTGCGATCGCCCAGCGCCACCAAGAGCCCGGAGCCCCCGCTTCGTGCGTTCGGCGGCTGGGGCCGCGCCGCAGGCCACGCCTACGGTTCGGCCATGCGCCGCAGAAAGCCCCCCGTCGCCGCCCCCGCCCCGGTGCCGTTCTCGCCGGAGGCCGCCCGGGCCCATCGAACCGGCCTCGGGCTGACCCCCGAGCAGGTCGCCGAGGGCATGGCCGCACACGGCGTCCGACTGCTGCCCGGCCACGTCCTCGCCTGGGAGGACGGCGTGCTGCGCCCCGGCGAGACCGAATTCATCGCCCTGGCCCGCGCCCTCTGGTGCCCGGCCGCCGCCCTGATGCCCGGCCGCCCGGCGAGCCTGCGCGACCACCGCCTCGCCCGGGAACTCCCCCCGGAAACCGTCGCCGAACGGGTCGGCATCCCCCTGCCCACCTACCGCCAGGCCGAACTGACCGGCGACTGGGACGGCGACCCGGACCAGACCCACGCCCTCGCCCAGGTCCTCGGCCTGCGCCTCACCGAACTCGTCGAGGCCACCGGCCGCCGCGAGGCCCTCGACGCCCTGCTCCGCCAATGCGTGGCCGGCCGCTGGCAACCCCACCTCCGCCCGATCGCCCGCCTCGTCCCCGTCCCCGAACCCGACCTCGCCGCCGTCCTCCCCGTCCTCCACCAGGAACACCACATCCCCTCCCACTGGGGCACCACCACCCAACCCACCACCCCCACCCCACCCCTCACCCCCCGCTTCTGGCACCTCCTCAGCACCCACCACCCCACCATCCCCGTCTGACCACCCCCAAGCGGAGCCCACAGAGCGGCGCCCCACCCACGGGCGCGCAGGGCAAAGCCCGCGCGCCCGCACCAAGAACCCGCACCACCCCACCCACCGCACCCCCTCCCCACCCCCTCACCCGTCCAAGGCGAGAGGGACGCGCTGCGGGAGGGGGCGGTGGAGGGGGTGGGTGCGGAGAGGGGCGTAACGGGTGATTTTCAGACCGCCCACGGCGAGCACCCCGTGCGATCAGGGTCGGCGGTCGGAAAATCACCCAGCCCCCGGAGCGCCCACCCCCGGAACCGCCCCCGGACCAACCCACCCTCCCGAGAGCCCACCCCCAACCAAAGCCCCGCGCAGCGGGACCCCCAGACGGCCCCGCCCAGTGGCCGCCCCGCCTGCCCCCTTGTGGACTGGTCCTCGAACACCGTCCGGGTCCGTGAACAGAGCGGGGATCGATATGCGTTGGGGAACCGCAGCCGTCGTGGCGGCCGCCGCCGCCGGGGCCGCCGTCCTGGTCGTCGGCCGTCGGGCCTCCGAGCGCTTGGTCCGCCCTGGTGCGGGCCCGGCCGCCGGCGGCCCGGATTCGGGGCCGGTGCTGGTGCAGAGCCTCGCGGCGGGGCGGGTGACGTTCAGTCGGCGTCTGGAGAGCCTGCGGCCCGGTCGCTGGGCGGTGGAGTGGGCGGACGGCGGGCACGCGGTGGTGGAGGAGGTCCTGCACAGTGACGCGCAGGGCGTCACCCGCCGGCTGGTCCGGGCGGACCGGGGCACCCTGACGCCCGGCACCGAGGTCCGCTTCACTCCGCGCGTGCACCTGGGCGATCCGACCTCGGCGCTCGGCCTGGCCTTCACCGAGACCGTGGCCGACGGCGAGCTCGGCCCGCTGCCGGTCTGGCTGCTCGGCGGCAAGCGCGGCACCTGGGTGATCCTGGTGCACGGCCCGGAGGCGGACCGCCAGCAGACCCTCCCGGTGCTGCCGGCCCTGCACCGTCTGGGTCTGCCGGCGCTGGTGGTCACCTACCGCGGCGACGAGGGCGCCCCGGCGTCCCCGGACGGCTACAGCCACTTCGGCGAGACGGAGTGGCGGGACGTCGAGTCGGCGATGCGGCTGGCCCTGGACCACGGCGCGGGCCGGGTGATCCTGTACGGCTGGTCGGTGGGTGCGACGACGGTGCTGCAGACGGCGGCGCGTTCGGCCTGGGCGCACGCGATCAGGGGGATCGTGCTGGACTCGCCGGTCCTGGACCTGCCCGCGGCCGCCCGTCGGGACGCGGCCCGGGCGGGTTTCACCGGGGTCTCCGCCGAGCTCGGCGCGCTGGCGGCGGAGGGCCGTACCGGCGTCGACCTGGCGGACTCCTCCCGCCTGGCGGAGGGCGCGGACCTGCGGGTCCCGACCCTGGTGCTGCACAGTCCGGACGACACGCTCGCGCCGATCGGCACGGTGGAGCGCCTGGCCGCGGCCCGCCACGACGTGGTGAACCTCCAGCGCTTCCCGGGTGCCGAGCACGCGGCCCTCTGGAACTCGGCGCCGGACCACTACACCGAACTCCTCCGCCGCTGGCTGACCCCTCTCCTCTGACCCCTCCCCTCCGGCCCCTCCCCTCCGGCCCACCCCCCTCCGGCCCCACCACCCTGACCCGCCCTCAGGGGCAAACCTTGCTCCCGAAAACCCACCCCAAGCCCATCAGCAGCTCCCTTCCCCCCTCACCCCCCTGCACCGGAAGTCGACCCCGCCGACTTCCGGTGTCGCCGCGTCCCCCCGCAGGCACATGCCACCTGGCCGGATCGCGGCCCTCCGTTTCCACCGCTCCCCACCCCTCCCACCCCCGCGAAACCACCCACAGACCCCGTCCCCACACGCAGCGTGACGCCCCGCCGCCCCCTGGCATGACCCCGCCACACGTTTCCGGCCAGGCGGTTTGCCTCTGTTGCCCGATCTTGCGGAGGTGCCGCCCCCGGTCGAGCGGTCGTACGGGCAACCGGATGTGACAGAAGGCCGGTACAAGGGGAAGACTGCTCGACGTGACGTCTCGGAACCCGCGCGACCGTGATGCCCCGCTCCCGCCGACGATCGGTACCGGTGCGACGGTGACCCGTCTCCCAGGTACGGCCCAACGGCCTTCCGGCGGCAGGCCGGGCGGGGCCGCCGTACCCCGGCGCCGTGGGCCCGCGCCGGCCCCCGGCCGGGGCCGGGTTCCGGTGCCGGAGGGCTTCCCCGCGCCGGCCGAGCTGGCGCCGCTGGCCCGTCGGATGCTGGTGGACGCCGTCCGGATCGCCCGCTGGGCCGGGGAGCTGGCGGAGGTCGACAAGCGCGGCGAGCTGCTCCCGGACGACGCCCGCGACGCCGGCCGGGCGCTGGCCATGACGGTCGGCGCGGCGGTCAAGGCCTGGGGTCAGGCCCTG
Organism: Kitasatospora sp. NPDC059827; assembly: GCF_042731675.1. Lineage (NCBI taxonomy): Bacteria > Bacillati > Actinomycetota > Actinomycetes > Kitasatosporales > Streptomycetaceae > Kitasatospora > Kitasatospora sp. NPDC059827. The sequence continues at coordinate 141,580 of NZ_JBHWIV010000003.1, forward strand.
CTGGTGGGCCTGGTGGAGGCCCGGGACGGCGGAGCGGGCCCCGGTTGGCGCCTGCACGCCTGGGAGCACGACGACGAGGCCGTGGTGCGCGGCTGGTCCGGGCTGTTCGACGCCTGGACGCTGCTCGCCCCGGTGCCGCCCGCCGCGCTGCGCGGGGTGTTCGCGGTCCTGGCCGGCCAGGCCGTGGACCAGGCCCCGCAGTTGCTGTCCTTCCTGCACCTGGTGGACGGCCCGGTGGCCGAGAGCGAGCTGCTGGAGCTGCTGCGCCGTGGCCTGGACGAGCGCCGGGTCGGCGCCGGGCTGGGCAACCCGGGCCTGTCGCCGGTGCCGCACGCCGCCTCGGCGGTGTCCGCCGTCCGCGGCACCTGCCGGGCGCCGCAGATCGACACCCCGGCCGCCGTCTCCGACGTGGCCGCGGTGCTGGACTGGATGCTGGACGGCCTGACGGCGGTCGGCGCCGTGGTGCGCCGCGACGACGCCGCCGAGCTGTCCCCGCTGGGCCACTGGGCGGTGCGGGCGAAGCTGGAGGAGATCTGCACCGTCGCCCAGACCGCGGCCGGGCACATCGAGCAGAGCGCCTTCGAGCTGCTGAACGCCTGCGCGGACTACTCGCCGGGCCCGGCCCGGGCGGAGTTCCGCGCCTGGGTGGCGGCCCGCCCGGCGGACCGCGCGGTGGCCGAGCTGCTGGACGCGGCCCAGGGTGACGACGCGCTGGTGCGCGGTCTGGCCTTCGAGGCGCTGCGGGTGGCGGGCGGTCCGGCCGAGCAGGCGGTGCGGGCGGCGGTGGACGAGCCGGTGCTGCGCCCGTACGCGCTGCTCTGGCTGGCCGAGCGTTCGGACGAGGGGGTCGCCCCGGCGGATGTGCTGGGCGCCGAGGACGCGGCCTGGCTGTGGGTGGACACGGCGGCGGCGGTGCTGGACCACGGCGAGACGGAGCTGCTGGTGGGGCACGTCGAGGGCGCCTCGGCGGGTGACCCGGTGCGGCTGTTCGCCCGGGCCCGGCAGTCCGGGCACCCGCGGGCGGCCTCGGTGCTGACGGCGGTCTCCGGCGTCCACCCGGACCCGGGCGTGGCCCGGGCGGCCCGCCGCTCGGCGTTCAGCGTCCACACCGGCGGGGCCTAGGCCCTGTCCGGCCGATCTTGCCGGGCCCGCGACGCCGGGCATCCCGCCTGGACGCACCGGCGAATCGCCCAAGTACGCCCAGTACGAGGACGATCCGCCGGCACGCCCAGCCGGGCGCCCAACGCCGCGGGCTGATCCGCCAAGATCGGCCGGACAGGGCCTAGCCGGCACACACCGGCGGCGCCTGGCCGGCACACCGGCACGAGCACGACGGAAGGGCCCGGAACCATCAGGTTCCGGGCCCTTCTCCGTACGTCGTACAGCGGCTCAGCCGAGCCGCGACTCCGCCCGCCGGGCGCGGACGTCGCCGACCTTCTGCCCGACCTTGCGCCGGATGACGAGCAGCGGCGCCATCGCGGCGAGCGTGATCTGGGCGAAGGCCCCGACGTGCATCAGGGTGTCGCCACCGGGCAGCCCGGTCGCCCAGGCGGCCAGGCAGCCGATCGCCACGACGACCCAGCAGAGCGTGGCGGTGGCCAGCAGCCCCTGGGGCTTCGGGTACTCGATCCGGCTGACCATGAGGTACGCGGCGCCGAAGATGGCGAGCAGACCGGGCAGGAACGGCGGGTCGAGCAGCACGATGGCGATGACCGTCATCGCGCCCATCGGGCAGGGCATGCCCTGGAACACCCCGGGCCGCATCTTGACGGTCGAGAAGCGGGCCAGCCGCAGGACCACCGCGAGCAGCACGGTCAGCGCGATCAGCGCCGAGAGCTTGGTGTTGGAGCCCTGGGAGACCATGCCCCAGACCGCGACGAAGTAGGCCGGCGCGATGCCGAAGCTGATCAGGTCGGCCAGGTTGTCGAGTTCCGCTCCGAGGGCGGAGGAGCGGAGCTTCCGCGCCACCAGGCCGTCGAAGAGGTCGCACATCGAGCCGATCAGCAGCAGCGTCACCGCGGTGGCGGCGCTGTGCCGGTCCGGAGCGGCGTCCGGGTTGGTGATGTGCGGGACCAGGACCCCGGTGGTGATCGAGTAGATCGCCAGGAAGCCGCAGACGGCGTTCCCCAGGGTCAGGAAGTCGGCGGTGGACAGGTGCTGCGGGGAGCGCGGGGCGCGCAGCTCACGGTCGCGCGCCCAGCGGCGACGGCGCAGGGCCGTCTCCTCGTCGTCCAGGCCGACGATTGTTTCAGGATCAGTCACGGTCAAGGCGCGTCACCCCGGCTGTGGTCTTCTGGCCGACCTCGACGCCGACCTCGACGCCGGCCGGCAGGTAGGTGTCGACCCGGGAGCCGAACCGGATCAGGCCGATCCGGTCGCCCTGCTCGACCTTGGTTCCGGCGGCCACGTACGGCACGATCCGGCGGGCCACGGCCCCCGCGATCTGCACCATCTCGATGTCGCCGAGCTCGGTGTCGAAGTGCCAGACGACCCGCTCGTTCTGGTCGCTGTCCTTGTTGAAGGCCGGCACGAAGCCGCCCGCGACGTGCTCGACCGACGTCACCGTGCCCGGCAGGGGCGCGCGGTTGACGTGGACGTTGAGCGGGCTCATGAAGATCGCGACCCGGGTGCGGCCGTCCGGCCAGGCGTCGATGCTCTGGACCACGCCGTCGGCGGGGGAGATGACTCTGCCGGTGCCGATCTCACGCTCGGGGTCGCGGAAGAACCACAGCATGCCCGCGCCGAGCGCACAGGCCGGTACCGCCGCCAGGGCCCACTTGCCGTTGCGCCGGGTGAGGGCGGTGGTCACGGCGGCCGTGGCGAGGGTGGGGACGAACCAGGGGGTGGCTCCGCGCGCGATGGTCACGCGGGGTCGCCGACCGGCCGCCGGGGCTGCGAGGGCATCGCGGTCCGTGACGGAGGTGTGAGGGGACGGGCTGATGGGCATCGAAAACCTTTGTCGCGGGGGATCATGGCCGCTGGACGGGGGCCACCGCGGGATCGGTAATAGAAGGGACGGCTTGCTGTCCCGGTGGATGCTATCGGGAGCACACGGTGGGTGGGCAACCCGCCTGCTCGTTCATGTGTCCGGTGGGAGCGCGTGCGCGCGTCCTGCCTCTACGACCGTAGCTCGCCCCGGTCCGGTTCCCAAGGGACCGGACACGGCTGGTGACTCTTGTCTCAGCAGGGGTGCGGGCGGAACCCGGTGGGGGACACGGGCCGTACCGGGTGGAAGAAGGTGTACGGAAGCGGCCGCAGGGCGCGTCGCTGCAGCTGTACGCCCTGCGGCCGCTTTCCGGAGGCCGTGCCGGACCCAGGCGGACCAGGCCGGGCCGTGACGGGCACGGCACTCTGCCGGGACGGGCCCGCACGCCCGTCGACCGGCGGTTTCGGAGCGGGCCGCCCGTCAATGCGGGCGGCCTCGCAATCACTCGGCGGTCCCCGCGTTCGGGCGGGGGCCGGGCCGTCACTCGGCGATCTTGTACTCCTCCAGGAGCCGGCGCCCGACGATCATCTTCTGGATCTCCGCAGTTCCTTCACCGATGAGCAGCATCGGGGCCTCGCGGTAGAGGCGCTCGATCTCGTACTCCTTCGAGAAGCCGTAGCCGCCGTGGATCCGGAAGGCGTCCTCGACGACCTCCTTGCAGTACTCGGAGGCCAGGTACTTGGCCATGCCCGCCTCCAGGTCGTTGCGCTCGCCGCTGTCCTTCTTGCGGGCGGCCATGACCATCATCTGGTGGGCGGCCTCGACCTTGGTGGCCATCTCGGCGAGCTTGAACTGGATCGCCTGGTGCTCGGCGATCTTCTTGCCGAAGGTGGAGCGCTGCTGGGCGTAGGAGATGCCGAGCTCGAAGGCGCGGCGGGCGACGCCGCAGCCGCGGGCGGCGACGTTGACGCGGCCGACCTCGACGCCGTCCATCATCTGGTAGAAGCCGCGGCCCGGGACGCCGCCGAGGATGCGGTTGGCCGGAATCCGCACGTCCTGGAGCACCAGCTCGGTGGTGTCGACGCCCTTGTAGCCCATCTTCTCGATCTTCCCGGGCACGGTGAGGCCGGGGACGGTCGGGTTCGGGCCGAAACCGGCCGTCTTCTCGATCAGGAAGGTGGTCATGTTCTTGTACGGGGAGCTGCCGCCCTCGTCGGTCTTGCACAGGACCGCGACCAGGGTGGAGGTGCCGCCGTTGGTGAGCCACATCTTCTGGCCGTTGAGGACGTAGAACTCGCCGTCCTTGACGCCCTTGGTGGAGATGGCGGAAACGTCGGAGCCGAGTCCGGGCTCGGACATCGAGAAGGCGCCGCGGATTTCGCCGGCCGCCATCTTCGGCAGGAAGTGGTCCTTCTGCTCCTGGGTGCCGTGGGCGTTGATCATGTGCGCCACGATGAAGTGGGTGTTGACGATGCCGGAGACCGACATCCAGCCGCGGGCGATCTCCTCGACCACCAGGGCGTAGGTGAGCAGGGACTCGCCGAGGCCGCCGTACTCCTCGGGGATCGTGAGGCCGAACAGCCCGAGCTGCTTCATGCCCTCGACGATCGCGGTCGGGTACTCGTCCTTGTGCTCCAGCTCGGTCGCGACCGGAATGATCTCCTTGTCGACGAAATCCCGCACGGTGGCGAGGATGTCCCGCTGGATCTCGGTGAGGCCGTCGGTCTGTGCGAGGCGTCCCATCGTGCGGCTCCGGAATGTCTGAAAACGGGCGGGGGGGGGATTTCCGGGGGCCCTGCCGGCGTGGCTGCGGCAGCAGGGCCCCCGACCGGGTGGGGGTCGGCCGATGACGGCGGCCTACCCGTCCGGGGTCTCTGGGAGGGGGGTGGTTCAGGAGAGCGGCTCGGGGCGCCCCGGCTGCTCGCCGCCGCGCTCCTTGATGTACGTCTCGGTCGGCACCATCACCTTGCGGCGGAAGACGCAGACGACGGTGCCGTCCTGCTTGTAGCCCTTGGTCTCGACGTGGACGATGCCGCGGTCGTTCTTCGACTTGGACGGCCACTTGTCCAGGACGGTCGTCTCGCCGTAGAGGGTGTCGCCGTGGAAGGTCGGCGCGATGTGGCGCAGCGACTCGATCTCCAGGTTGGCGATCGCCTTGCCGGAGACGTCCGGGACGGACATACCGAGCAGCAGCGAGTAGATGTAGTTGCCCACCACGACGTTCTTGCCGAAGTCGGTCGTCTTCTCGGCGTAGTTGGTGTCCAGGTGGAGCGGGTGGTGGTTCATGGTGAGCAGGCAGAACAGGTGGTCGTCGTACTCGGTGACCGTCTTGCCGGGCCAGTGCTTGTAGACCGCGCCGACCTCGAACTCCTCGTAGGTGCGTCCGAACTGCATGGCCTCAGGCCTCCGCCTTCTTGTCAGATCCGGGCTGTTCGAACTTGGTGGTGCGCTGCATGCCGGCGGCCCGGCCCTTGCCGGAGACGACCAGGGCCATCTTGCGGCTGGCCTCGTCGATCATCTCGTCGCCGAGCATCGCGGAGCCCTTGGCGCCGCCGGCCTCGGAGGTGCAGTAGTCGTACGCGTCGAGGATCAGCTCGGCGTGGTCGTAGTCCTCCTGGGAGGGGGAGTAGACCTCGTTGGCGATGGCGACCTGGTCCGGGTGCAGCACCCACTTGCCGTCGAAGCCGAGGGCGGCGGAGCGGCCGGCGACCTCGCGGTAGCCGTCGGCGTTGCGGATCTGGAGGTACGGGCCGTCGATCGCCTGGAGGTCGTTGGCGCGGGCGGCCATCAGGATGCGCATCAGGATGTAGTGGTAGGCGTCGGCGTTGTAGCCGGGCGGCTGCTCGCCGACCACCAGGGACTTCATGTTGATGGAGGCCATGAAGTCGGCGGGGCCGAAGATGATGGTCTCCAGCCGGGGCGAGGCCTCGGCGATGGCGTCGACGTTGATCAGGCCCTTGGCGTTCTCGATCTGCGCCTCGATGCCGATCCTGCCGACCTCGAAGCCCATGGTCTTCTCGATCTGGGTGAGCAGCAGGTCGAGCGCCTTGACCTGCTCGGCGTCCTGGACCTTGGGCAGCATGATGCAGTCGAGGTTGGGGCCGGCGCCCTCGACGACGGTGATCACGTCGCGGTAGGTCCAGTGGGTGGTCCAGTCGTTGACGCGGACGACGCGGGTCTTGCCGCCCCAGTCGCCGTTGTTCAGCGCGTCGACGATGTGGTGGCGGGCGCTCTCCTTCACCAGCGGGGCGCAGGCGTCCTCCAGGTCGAGGAAGACCTGGTCGGCCGGGAGGCCCTGGGCCTTCTCCAGGAAGCGCGGGTTGCTGCCCGGTACGGCGAGGCAGGAGCGGCGCGGGCGAAGGCGGTTCGAAGCAGTCATGAGGGTGGTTCGTTCCTTCCCAGTGGTCAGCTGGTCAGCTGGTCAGTTCGTGGCCGCGGTCGGTGCGGACGTCCACGGCTGGAGCCGGTTGGCCAGCCGGATCTCGTCCACGATCCGGCCGATGATGGTGGTGATGCCGAAGTCCTTCGGGGTGAACACGGCGGCGACGCCGGCGGCCTTGAGGGCCTCGCCGTCCGCTGCCGGGATGATGCCACCCACGATCACCGGGACATCCTCCACCCCGGCGCGGCGCAGCCGCTTCAGGACGTCGGGCACCAGCTCGGTGTGCGCGCCGGAGAGGATGGACAGGCCCACGCAGTGCACGTCCTCCGCCACGGCGGCGGAGACGATCTGCTCCGGGGTGAGCCGGATGCCCTGGTAGACCACCTCGAACCCGGCGTCGCGGGCCCGGACGGCGATCTGCTCGGCGCCGTTGGAGTGGCCGTCCAGGCCGGGCTTGCCGACCAGCAGGCGCAGCTTGCCGGCGCCCAGCTCCTCGGCGGTGGCGGCGACGGCGGCGCGGACCTGCTCCAGCTCCCCGCCCGGCTCGGCGGCGACCGCGACGGGCGCGCCGCCCACGCCGGTGGGGGCGCGGTACTCGCCGAACACCTCGCGCAGGGCGAAGGACCACTCGCCGGTGGTGACTCCGGCGCGGGCGCAGGCGAGGGTGGCCGGCATCAGGTTGGCCTCGGTGGCGGCGACGGCCTTGAGCTCGGCCAGCGCCTCCTGGGCGGCGGCCTCGTCGCGGGCGCCGCGCCAGGCCTCCAGGGAGGCGAGCACGGACTGCTCGGAGGCCGGGTCGACGACCATGATCGCGGTGTCGAGGTCGGCGGTGAGCGGGCTGGGCTCGGTGGTGTCGAAGCAGTTGACCCCGATGATCTTGTCCTCGCCGGACTCGATCCGGGCCCGGCGGGCGGCGTGCGAGGCGACCAGGTTGGACTTGAGGTAGCCGGACTCGACGGCCGGAATGATGCCCCGGTTGCCGGCCTTGACGCCCATCTCCAGCACCTTGGCGATCTCCGCCTCGGCGCCGGCCAGCAGCGCCGCGGTCTTGGTCTCGATCACCTCGGAGCCGTTGAAGAGGTCCCCGTACTCCAGCAGGTCCGACTCGTAGGCCAGCACCTGCTGGATCCGCAGCGACCACTGCTGGTCCCACGGCCGCGGCAGCCCCAACGCCTCGTTCCAGGCCGGGAGTTGGACGGCCCGGGCGCGGGCGTCCTTGGACAGGGTGACGGCCAGCATCTCCAGCACGATCCGCTGGACGTTGTTCTCCGGCTGGGCCTCGGTCAGCCCGAGGGAGTTGACCTGGACGCCGTAGCGGAACCGGCGCTGCTTGGGGTCGGTGACCCCGTAGCGCTCCAGCGTGACCTTCTCCCAGAGCTGGGCGAAGGCGCGCATCTTGCACATCTCCTCGACGAAGCGCACGCCGGCGTTGACGAAGAAGGAGATCCGGGCGACCACGTCGCCCATCCGCTCGGCGGGCACCTGCCCGGAGTCGCGGACGGCGTCGAGCACCGAGATGGCGGTGCACATCGCGTACGCGATCTCCTGGACGGGCGTGGCCCCGGCCTCCTGGAGGTGGTAGCTGCAGATGTTGATCGGGTTCCACTTGGGGATGTTGCCGACCGTGTAGGCGATCATGTCGGTGATCAGGCGCACCGACGGGCCGGGCGGGAAGACGTGCGTCCCGCGCGACAGGTACTCCTTGACGATGTCGTTCTGGGTGGTGCCGGTGAGCTTGGCGACGTCGGCGCCCTGCTCCTCGGCGACCACCTGGTAGAGCGCCAGCAGCCACATCGCGGTGGCGTTGATCGTCATGGAGGTGTTGGTCTGTTCGAGCGGGATGCCGTCGAACAGGGTGCGCATGTCGCCGACGTGGCCGACCGGGACGCCGACCCGGCCCACCTCACCGCGGGCGAGGATGTGGTCGGAGTCGTAGCCGGTCTGGGTCGGCAGGTCGAAGGCGACGGACAGGCCGGTCTGGCCCTTCGCCAGGTTCCGCCGGTAGAGCGCGTTGGAGTCGCTCGCGGTGGAGTGGCCGGCGTAGGTGCGCATCAGCCACGGGCGGTCGCGCTTCTGGGGCTCTGTCATCGGATCGGCCTCAGATGTTCCGGAAGCGGTTGATCGCGTCGAGGTGGGTGGCGCGCAGCTCGGCGTCTCGCACGCCCAGGCCCTCCTCGGGGGCCAGGCAGAGCACGCCGACCTTGCCCTGGTGCTTGTTGTGGTGCACGTCGAGGGCGGCCTGGCCGGTCTCCTCCAGGGAGTACACCTTGGAGAGGGTCGGGTGGATCTTGCCCTTGGCGACCAGGCGGTTGGCCTCGTAGGCCTCGCGGTAGTTGGCGAAGTGCGAGCCGACGATCCGCTTGAGCGACATCCACAGGTAGCGGTTGTCGTACTGGTGCATGAAGCCGGAGGTGGAGGCGCAGGTGACGATGGTGCCGCCCTTGCGGGTGACGTACACCGAGGCGCCGAAGGTCTCCCGGCCCGGGTGCTCGAAGACGATGTCGACGTCCTCGCCGCCGGTGAACTCGCGGATCTTGGAGCCCAGGCGCTTCCACTCGCGCGGGTCCTGGTTGTTCTCGTCCTTCCAGAACTTGTAGCCCTCGGCCGAGCGGTCGATGATCGCCTCGGCGCCCATGGCGCGGCAGATGTCGGCCTTGGACTCGCTGGAGACCACACAGATCGGGGTGGCGCCGCCGGCCAGCGCGTACTGGGTGGCGTACGAGCCGAGGCCGCCGCTGGCGCCCCAGATCAGCACGTTGTCGCCCTGCTTCATGCCGGCGCCGTTCTGCGACACCAGCTGGCGGTAGGCGGTGGAGTTGACCAGGCCGGGGGAGGCGGCCTCCTCCCAGGAGAGGTGCTTCGGCTTGGGCAGCAGCTGGTTGGTCTTCACCAGGGCGAGCTGGGCCAGGCCGCCGAAGTTGGTCTCGAAGCCCCAGATGCGCTGCTCCGGGTCCATCATCGTGTCGTTGTGGCCGTCCGGGGACTCCAGCTCGACCGAGAGGCAGTGGGCGACGACCTCGTCGCCGGGCTTCCAGGCGTTGACCCCGGCGCCGGTGCGCAGCACCACGCCCGCGAGGTCGGAGCCGAGCACGTGGTACGGCAGGTCGTGGCGCTTGGTGAGCGGCGACAGCCGGCCGTAGCGCTCCAGGAAGCCGAAGGTGGAGACCGGCTCGAAGATCGAGCTCCACACGGTGTTGTAGTTCACCGAGCTGGCCATGACCGCGACCAGGGCCTCGCCGGGGCCGAGCTCCGGGAGGGCGACCTCGTCGAGGTGGAGGGACTTTCGGGGGTCCTTGTCGCGGCTGTCGAGGCCCGCGAACATCTGCTCCTCGTCCTTGTGGAGCGTGACCGCCCGGTAGGACTCGGGGAGCTTGATCGCCGCGTAGTCGGCCGACGTGGCGTCGGAGCTGAGGATCGCGTCGAGGATTTCCTGCATGGCTGCCTCCGAAGGCGTACCTGTGTGAGGGTCACAGGGCGTCTGGGGGAGCCGGGAGCGGACACCGGCTTCGCTGAGGTGGGTGGTTGGCGGTCAGGCGGTCGCCCGGTGGTGGTCCGGGCGGGTCTGCACTGCTGGTCTGGCTCTGCTCCCGGGGTGTGGGAACGCCGGACGACGGCGCGCCGAGGTGGGGAGCCGCGGCGCCGCGACTGGTGAGTAACAAGGTAGTGGCACCCTGTGCCACTCGTAAAGACACCGGGTGTCAGGAATTCCGACACTCCGGAAGGGTGCGGAACGCGCGTAGTGCGGGTACGCCGAGGGCCCGTACCGATACCTCGGTACGGGCCCTCGCTGTGCCGCTGACCTGCTGTTATTCCCGCCTCAGTGGCCCCGGGCGCCACTCAGCGCGGCCCGGATGCTGTCCACCACGACCTCCAGCGGAGCGTCCGTGCGGGCGACTGTGATGAGCACCTCACCTCCGGGACTGGCACTCAGTGCGCTCTCCGCCACCCCATCCTCTGGCATCCCACTGGCACCCGGTGCCACCAACGAGCCCCGGCGTCTGGCACCCGGGGCACTGGCCGCCCAGAAGGTCCGCCGGATCACCTCGAAGGAGTGGTCCAGCTGCGCCTCGACGTCGCCCCGGCCGCCGGCCCGCAGCCAGCGCCGCAGCACGTGGTTGTGCGCCGCGACGACCGCCGCCGCCGACACCTCGGCCAGCATCGGGTCGTCCTCGCCGCCGCGCTGCCAGCCCGACGGAATGGACTCCCCGGTGTCGAAACGGCCCAGCAGGTAGCGGGTGAACAGCCGCTCGTACCGGGCCACCACGGCGATCTCGCGCTCGCGCAGCGCCGGGACCTGACGGATCAGCTGGTACCGCGCGACCGACACCCCCGGGGTGGAGGCGTACATCCGCAGCACCTCCTTGATGCCGCGGCACACCACGTCCAGCGGGTGCTCCTCCGGCTCGGCGCTGGCCAGCAGGTCGGCCACCCGCACCAGGGTGTCGTCGTGGTCGGGGAAGATCGCCTCCTCCTTCGACCGGAAGTACCGGAAGAAGGTGCGCCGGGCGACCCCGGCGGCCGCGGCGATCTGGTCGACCGTCGTCTCCTCGTAGCCCTGCGAGGCGAACAGCTCCATCGCGGCCGCGGCCAGGTCCTGGCGCATCTGCTGGCGCTGCGCCGCCGCCCGGCGGCTGCCCGGCCCGGCCTCCGTCCCGGCGCCCCCGGACGGGCCGGCCGTCCGTTCGGTGCCGCGCGGTCCGGCGGTGTGCTGAGGGGTGGCTGACTGAACCCGATCCATGTCCGGAACGCTACACGGCCCGGTCGGCGGGGCCGCGGCCGTTCCCCGGCGCACCGGCGTGACCGGGCCGGTCACGGCCGGTCTGGGCCAGCGCGCGGACACCGCCCCCGGGGTCCAGGCGGGGTGGCCGGCCGCCCCGGAGCCGTACGGCGCGGCACCGTTGCCGTAGGCCGCGCCGTTGCCCGGGGGCGGGGCGCCGGGGCCGTACGGCGCCGCTCCCGCGTCCGGCAGCCGGTCGCCCCCGGCCCGTGACGCGGTCACCGGCGCGCGTGGTCGCGGAAGCCGCGGCCGGTCTTGCGGCCCAGGCAGCCGGCCGCGACCAGGTGCTCCAGCAGGGGCGCCGCGGCCAGGCCCGGCTCGCGGAACTCCTGGTGCAGCACCTGCTCGATGGTCAGCGAGACGTCCAGGCCGACCACGTCCAGCAGCTCGAACGGGCCCATCGGGTAGCCGCAGCCCAGCTTCATCGCGGTGTCGATGTCGTCCACCGTCGCGTAGTGCTCCTGGAGCATCCGCACCGCGTCGTTCAGGTACGGGAACAGCAGGGCGTTGACGATGAAGCCGGCCCGGTCGCCGCACTCCACCGGGTGCTTGCGCACCTTCGCGGTCAGCTCCAGCACCGTCGCCGTGACGTCCGGGGCGGTCAGCACGGTGGAGACCACCTCGACCAGCTTCATGGCCGGCGCCGGGTTGAAGAAGTGCATGCCGATCACGTCCTGCGGCCGCGAGGTGGCGGTCGCGCAGCTGATCACCGGCAGCGAGGAGGTGGTGGTGGCGAGCACCGCGCCCGGGCGGACGATCTTGTCCAGGGTCGCGAACAGCTCCCGCTTGACCTCCAGGTCCTCGGCGACCGCCTCGACCACCAGGTCCACCTCGGCCAGCTCGGCGTACCGGCCGACCGGGGTGACCAGCGCCAGCGCGGCGTCCCGCTGCTCCGCGCTCAGCCGGCCCTTGGCGACCGAGCGCTCCAGCGACCTCGCCAGCTGCGCCTTGGCCCGCTCGGCCTTCTCCTGGCTGCGGGCGGCCAGCAGCACCGGGTGCCCGGCCTTGGCGAACACCTCGGCGATGCCGGTGGCCATCGTGCCCGAGCCGCAGACGCCGACGGTGCGCACCTCGCGGCCCGCCACCTTCGGCCGCGCCGGGCCGGTGGCCGCGTCCACGGCCCTGGAGGAGCCCGGCGCCTCGTAGGTGTAGAAGCCGCGCCCGGACTTGCGGCCCAGCAGCCCGGCCGAGACCAGCTGGCCGAGGATCGGCGCGGGCGCGTGCAGCCGGTCCCGGGACTGCTCGTACATCGCCTCCAGCACCGTCCGGGCGGTGTCCACGCCGATCAGGTCGAGCAGCGCCAGCGGGCCCATCGGCAGGCCGCAGCCGAGCCGCATCGCGGCGTCGATGTCCTCCCGGGAGGCGTACTTGGACTCGTACATCGAGGCGGCCTGGTTCAGGTACGCGAACAGCAGGCCGTTCACCACGAAGCCGGCCCGGTCGCCCGCCGCCACCGGCTCCTTGCCCAGGTCGCGGGCGAAGGCGGCGGCGTCCTCGGCGGTCTGCGGGGAGGTCAGCACGGTGCGGACCACCTCGACCAGCTTCATGGTGTGCACCGGGTTGAAGAAGTGCAGGCCGAGCACCCGCTCCGGGCGGGCGGTCGCGGCGGCGATCCGGGTCACCGACAGGGCGGTGGTGCCGGTGGCCAGCACCGTGCCCTCCGGGCAGATCCGGTCCAGCTCGGCGAAGACCTCCCGCTTCAACTCCAACTGCTCGGGGACCTCCTCGATCACCAGGTCCGCCTCGGCGGCGGCGGTCAGCGCGTGCCCGACCGAGATCCGGGCCAGCAGCGCGGTGCGCTCCCCGGCGGTGATCCGCTCCCGGTCGACCGCGTGCGCGGTCGCCTCCTCGATCCGGGCCAGCGCCCGGGCGGCCGAGTCCTCGGAGGCCTCGATGCCGATCACCCGGCGGCCGCTCCTGGCGACCGCCACCGCGACTCCGGCACCCATCGTGCCGAGGCCGACGACGGCCACGGTGGGGAAGGGACGCTCCATCAGTCCTGACTCCTATGTCATGAAGGGCCCGCGCGCGCTCCGGCGGGCGGGCCGCCGCGCCCGTCGACGAGGACGGGGGCGGCCGGCGCCGGAGGAGGGTTCGCGCGCGGGGGCTTGGGGAGATGACGGGGTTCCGGCAGGCCCGGGCAGCGGCCGGTCCGCTCCGGCCGAACTGCGGGGTGTGCCGTGGTGCTCAGGCGCTCGAAGGTGAAGGAAGCGGCACTGATACGAGGAGAGACCCGGCCCGCCGCGGTCCGCGGCACCGGCCGGTGAAGGCGCACCGCGCGGGCGCCGCAGACACGACGACCGCGACCTCCCGTCGGTGCGGCTCCCGAAGCCCGACGGTGGTGCGTCCGGCCACTGTAGCGAAGCTACTGGCGAGTAGGAAGAGGGCGTCGGCGGAAAACCGTCCGGCTCCGGCCCGGCACGGCGGCGGGTCGGACCCGAACGACCTTTCCCCGAACGGGTGAAGAGGCGGACGGGCGTCCGTCCGTTCCACCCGATAGGGGAGTTAGCGGCCCCCGGTCCGCGGGGCAGCATGGCGGCATGAGCACCGTCACCGCCGCCCAGGCCGCCGACCCCGTCGGGCCGCTCGGCCCCGGCGCCCTCGCGGCCGCCGTCGCGCTGCCCCCGCGGGCCGAGCGCGCCGAGCGGGCCGAGCGCGCCGTCGACCGGCTGCGCACCGCCGCCGTCGAGGCGGTCGCCGTGACGTGGGTGGACAACGCGGGCATCGCCCGGGTCAAGGGCGTGCCGCTCGACGGCCTGGTGCACGCGGCCCAGTGGGGCGTCGGCGCGGCGCCCTGCTTCGACGTGTTCCTCGCCGACGACACCATCACCACCAGCCCGCTGATCGGCGGCCCCACCGGGGACTTGAGGCTCTACCCCGACCTCGACCGGATCGTCCCGCTGGCCGCCCAGCCCGGCTGGGCCTGGGCCCCGGCGGACCGCCACACCCAGGCCGGCACCCCGCACCCCGGCTGCCAGCGCCTGTTCGCCCGCCGGGCGGAGGCCGCGGCCTCCGCCCGCGGGTTGAGCCTCAAGGCGGGCATCGAGGTCGAGTGGGTGGTCGCCCTGGCGGGGGCCCCGCAGGAGCCGCCGCAGTACCCCACGCACGGCCCCGCGTACGGCATGCACCGGCTCACCGACCTCTCCGACTACCTGCGGGACGTCCTGCGCGCCCTCCGCGCCCAGGGCCTGGGCGTGCTGCAGATCCACCCCGAGTACTCCCCGGGCCAGTTCGAGGTCTCGGTCGCCCCCGAGGGCCCGGTCGGCGCCGCCGACACCTCCGTCCTGGTCCGGCACACCGTCCGCGCCGTCTCCGCCCGGCACGGCCTGCGGGCCTCCTTCGCCCCCGTGGTCGAGGCCGACGGGGTCGGCAACGGCGGCCACCTCCACCTCAGCCTCTGGCGGGACGGCCGCAACCTCGGGCACGGCGGCGCCGGCCCGCACGGGCTGACGGCCGAGGCCGAGGGCTTCCTCGCCGGGGTGCTCCGGGCGCTGCCCGAACTCCTGGTGCTGGGCTGCTCCAGCCCCGCCGGGTACCTGCGGCTGGTGCCCCGGCACTGGGCCGGGGCGTACCAGTGCTGGGGCCTGGAGAACCGGGAGGCCGCGCTGCGCCTGGTCACCGGCTCCACCGGGGAGCGCGCCGCCGCCGCGAACGCGGAGGTCAAGTGCTTCGACGCGAGCGCCAACCCGTACCTCGCGGTCGGCGCGGTGATCGCCGCCGGCCTCGCCGGCCTGGACGAACGCCGCGCCCTGCCCCCGGAGTTCACCGGCGATCCGGCCGCCGCCGAGCCGGGCACGGTGCCCCGGCTGCCGCAGGGCCCGGCCGAGGCGCTCGCCGCGTACGAGCGCTCGGCGGTGCTGCGCGAGGCGCTCGGCGAACCGCTGCACCAGGCGGTGGCGGCGGTGCGCCGGGCCGAGGCCGAGCAGTACGCGGCCGTCGGCGCGGAGGAGTTGATCGCGGCGACGCGCTGGCGGTACTGAGGTGGCCCGGCCGGAGGACGCGGAAGGGCGGCTCGGGGCCCTGGAGGTCGGGGCTCTGGACGTCGGGGCCCGGGAGGTCGGGGGCCTTGAGATCGGGGCCCTGGTCGACCACCACTGCCACAGCGTGGTGGCGGCCGAGCTCGCCGACGACGCCCTGGCCGGACTGCTCACCGAGTCCGACCGTCCGCCCGCGCCCGGCTGCTCGCCCTTCGACAGCGCGATCGGCCTCGCCGTCCGGCGGTGGTGCCCGCCCGTGCTCGGCCTGCCGGCGCACGCCCCGGCCGCCGACTACCTGGCCCGGCGGCGCGAGTTGGGCGCGGCGGAGGCCACCCGCCGGCTGCTCGCGGCCGCCGGACTGGACACCTGCCTGGTGGACACCGGGCTGACCGTCGCCGTGGGCCGCGCACTGCTGCCGCTGCCCGAACTCGCCGAGGCCACCGGGGCGGTGGTGCGCGAGGTGGTCCGGCTGGAGTCGGTGGCCGAGCGGGTGCCGGTCGGCGCGGCGGACTGGCCGCGGGCCGTCGGCGAGGCCCTGGCGCGGGCCGCCGCCGGTGCCGTCGCGGTCAAGTCGGTGGTCGCCTACCGGCACGGCCTGGCCGTCCCCGCCGAACGGCCCGCCCGCCCGGCCGTGGTGGCCGCCGCCGGCGCCCGGCTGCGCGCCGGGGGCGGGCGGCTGACCGACCCGGTCCTGCTGCACCACCTGCTCTGGACGGCCGTGGACGTCTGCGCCGAGCTGCGCCTGCCCCTCCAGCTCCACACCGGTTTCGGCGATCCCGACCTCACCCTGCACCACGCCGACCCGTCCCTGCTGACCGACTTCGTCCGCGCCGCCGAGCCCAGCGGCGTCCCGCTGGTGCTGCTGCACGGCTATCCGTACCACCGGCAGGCCGGCTGGCTGGCCCAGGCCTTTCCGACGGTGTACGCCGATCTGGGGCTGACGGCCTCCTACACCGGGCCGCGGGTGGCGGCGGTGCTCGGCGAGATGTCGGAACTGGTGCCGTTCGGAAAACTGTTGTTCTCCACCGACGCCTACGGACTTCCCGAACTGTTCTCGGTGGGCGCCGCACAGTTCCGGCACGGACTGGGCATGCTCCTCGCCGACTGGCGGGCGGACGGCGCCTGTTCGGCCGCGGACGCGCAGCGTGTGGCCCGACTGGTCGCGGCCGACAACGCGCGCCGCCTGTACGCGCTCGGCTGAGCGCCCGGCTGTGTCTTCGCGCACATGCCAAATCGGCCCAGTCGTCGACGAACCATCACTTTTTAACAATCTTGAACCCTGTTCCGCCTGTTGACCGGTGGAGCGCGAACCTCCGTTGTTGGTCTAGATGTGACGATTAGATGACTACCTCTTGCGCTTTTCAGCGAATATTCATTAACGTCCCGGTCATCCCAGCGCACCTGCCACACCGCAGCTGCCGGATGACGACTCGGGAGGGCCAACCCCAATGAGAGTTCCTCGGATCAGCCGGACCCGCTACGCGGCTGTGGGCCTGGTGCTCGCGACCGCCGGAGCCCTCGCGCTCCCGGCCGGCACCGCCGTCGCGGCGCCCACCGGCGACTCGACGACCGGTCCGCTGCTCAGCTACGTCGTCAACACCAAGGCCAACCACGGCCAGGTGCAGAAGGTGGAGAAGGCCGTCACCGCCCTCGGTGGCACGGTGGTCCAGTCGTACGACCAGGTCGGCGTCATCGTCGCCCGCTCCAACGACACCAAGTTCGCGGAGAAGCTGCGTCTGGCCAAGGGCGTCGACTCGGTCGGCGCCAGCCGCACCAAGGGCATCCTCGCCGCCGACCAGACCAAGGCCGAGGTCGCCGCCGAGCCGACCGGTGCCGCCGCCGCCGCGAACGGCCAGGAGCCGTACGAGCCCAACCAGTGGGACATGCGCCAGATCGGCGTCGACAAGGCGCACAAGATCTCGCTGGGCAGCCGCAACGTCACCGTCGGCGTGCTGGACTCCGGCATCGACGCCACCCACGAGGACCTGGCCGCCAACGTGGACGCCTCGCAGTCGGTCTCCTGCATCGACGGCAGGACGAACACCGACTGGAAGGCGTGGCAGCCGACCACCAGCGACCACGGTACCCACGTCGCCGGCACGATCGCCGCCGCCAAGAACGGCAAGGGCATCGTCGGCATCGCCCCGAACGTCAAGCTGGCCGCGGTCAAGGTCGTCGACGACGGTGGCTTCATCTACCCGGAGAACGCGGTCTGCGGCTTCGTCTGGGCCGGCGAGCACGGCTTCAAGGTGACGAACAACAGCTACTACGTCGACCCGTGGATGTTCAACTGCCCGAACGACAAGGACCAGGCCGCGATCTCGGACGCCGTCCGCAAGGCCGTCGCCTTCTCGCAGCGCAAGGGCGTCCTGAACGTCGCCGCCGCCGGTAACGAGAACATCGACCTGGCGCACAAGACCACCGACGTCTCCAGCCCGGACGACACCAAGCCCGGCACCCGCCCGGTCTCCAACGACTGCCTGTCGCTGCCGACCGAGCTGCCCGGCGTGATCGCGGTCTCCGCGGTCGGCGTCAACGGCGACAAGTCGTACTACTCCAGCTACGGCAAGGGCGTCGTCACCGTCGCCGCGCCGGGTGGTGACGCCCGCTACCAGATCCCGGACACCCCGGACAAGAACGGTCGCATCCTGTCGACCATCCCGGGCAACAAGTACGGGTACATGCAGGGCACCTCGATGGCCACCCCGCACGTCACCGGCGTGGTCGCGCTGCTCGCCAGCACCTTCCCGTGGGCCAGCCCGGACGAGCTCACCGAGCTGCTGACCAACCAGGCCGAGTCCCACGCCTGCCCGACCGGCGTCTACAACCCGGGCAACACGGGCCAGTTCAAGGCCACCTGCGAGGGCGGCGAGGACGACAACGGCTTCTACGGCGCGGGCATCATCAACGCCGAGCACTGGGTCGTGGGGTGGGGCTGCCGCGCTCACCCCCGGGCGCTCAACCCCGCGCGGGGACCCCCGACCGCCGGGGGGGGGGGGGGGCCCCGGCCCCCCCCCCCCCAGCGGCGTTCCGGCCCCGCGGCCGAGCCGTGACCCGGCCCCGGCGGCCCCGCGCGCACCCGGCGTTCCGGCCGCGCTACTCCCCGGCCTCGACGTGGTGCTCCCAGACCGTCTCCACCGACGGCTTGCCGTGCAGGTCCGGCACCTCCTGCAGCCAGGCCGGCCGCCCGGCCCGGGTGCGGGCCGCGCGGCGCAGCTCCGCCTCGCGCAGCTGCGCGGGCGTGGCGAAGCCCTCCGGCAGCCACTGCGCGGAGAGCACCGCCCGGGCGGCCAGGTGGGTGACGTACGCGTGCCGGACGGCGTCCGCCGAGTCGAAGCCGGGCTCGTCGGCCAGCCACTCGTCCGGGACCAGCGCCACCACCTGCTCCAGCAGGTCGACGGTGACCAGCGGCCCGAGGTCCTCGTCGGCCAGCCGGACGTCCGGGGCGCAGCCGCCCAGCGCGTGCGCGCTGAGGTCGTACCGCTTGCCGACGGACGCCCCGGCGGTGGCCCAGCGGTGGTGGAAGATCAGCGCGGCGCCGTTGTCGATCAGCCAGAGCCGTTGGTGCCAGACCATCAGGTTGGGGTTGTGCACGGTGCGGTCGACGTTGCCGGTGAGCGCGTCCAGCCAGACCACCCGCCCCGCCTCGGCGGAGTCCACCGGGATCGCCCCGGGCCGGTAGTCGGCGGCCCCGGGCAGCAGGTCCATCCCGAGGTTGAGCCCGGCGCTGGCCTTGAGCAGGTCCTGGATCTCGGTGTCCGGTTCGTCGGCGGCCACCGCCGGATCGAAGTCCACCAGCCGCAGCTCCGGCACCCGCAGTCCGAGCCGCCGGGCCAGCTCGCCGACGATCACCTCGGCCACCAGCGCCTTGCGGCCCTGGGCGGCGCCGGTGAACTTGACCACGTACGTTCCCAGGTCGTCGGTCTCCACGACGCCCGGCACCGAGCCCCCGGCCCGCAGCGGGTCCACGTAGCGCAGCGCAGTCACCAGATCGAGCACACCCGCCACCCTATCCCGCCGTGCCACGTGATTGGCTTGCCGCTGAGACCGGTACGCAGAGCGGTACCCACCACACGAGGAGAGCAAGGCATGGGACAGGTGCAGGCCACCACCGAGCGGATCTACGACGCCGCGCCCGAGCGGGTGTACGAGGCGCTGGCCGACTACCAGGTGACCCGCCCGAAGCTGCTGCCCGCGCAGTACAGCGAGTACGAGGTCCGGGTCGGCGGGACCGGCGCCGGCACCCAGGTGCACTGGAAGCTGCAGGCCACCGAGAAGCGGGTGCGCGACTGCCTGTTCACCGTCTCGGCGCCGCAGCCGGACCAGCTGGTGGAGAAGGACGCCAACTCCAGCATGGTGATCACCTGGACCGTCGCGGCCGCCGGCGAGGGCCGCACCAGGGTCACCGTCACCGCCACCTGGCAGGGCGCCACCGGCATCGGCGGCTTCTTCGAGCGCACCTTCGCCCCCAAGGGCCTGAACCGGATCCACGACCAGGTGCTGGCCAACCTGGCCGCCGAGGTGCGCTGACCCGGGGTTCCCGCCCGGCCCGGGTGAATCGCCCGGAGTTTCGAGCGGCTCGTCCGCCCGTACGAGCCGAAAGCCGTACGGGTGGACGGCCCACCACCTGCGGGTGACGGGGGCCGCCCCGCACGGGGGAGCCATCCTAGGCTCGCCGCCGTGCATATGACGATCCTTCACATTTCACAGCCGGTGGACGGCGGAGTCGCCCGCGTCGTCGTCGATCTGGTCCGGGGGCAGCGCGAGGCCGGGCACCGGGTGCTGGTCGCCTGCCCGCGCGGCGGGAGGCTGGCCGAGGAGGCCGCCGCGGTCGGCGCGCTGGTCCAGGACTGGCCCGCGGACCGCTCGCCCGGCCCGGGCACCGCCGCCGAGGCCTGGCGGCTGCGCCGGATCGTCCGGGCCGCCGGACCGGACGTGGTCCACCTGCACAGTGCCAAGGCCGGGCTGGCCGGCCGGCTGGCCGTGCGCGGCGCGGTGCCGACCGTCTTCCAGCCGCACGCCTGGTCCTTCGCCGCCGTGGACGGCGCGATGGCCGCCGCGACCCTGCGCTGGGAGCGCTTCGCGAGCCGCTGGGCGCACCGGCTGCTGTGCGTCAGCGTCCAGGAGCGGGCCGACGGCGTGGCCGCGGGGGTGCACGCCGACTGGGCGGTGGTGCCCAACGGCGTCGACGTCCGCCACTACGCGCCGGCCGACCGCCGGGCCGCCCGGATCGCGCTCGGGCTGGACCTGGACGCCCCGCTCGCGGTCTGCGTCGGGCGGCTGTGCCGGCAGAAGGGCCAGGACGTGCTGCTGGCCGCCTGGCCGGAGGTGCTGCGCCGGGTGCCGCAGGCCCGGCTGGCGCTGGTCGGCGGCGGACCGGACGAGCAGCGGCTGGCGGAGGCGGTCCGGGAGTCGGCCGAGCCGTGCCGGGTCCGGCTGGTCGGGGACGTACCGGATCCGCGCCCGTGGCTGGCGGCGGCCGACCTGGTGGTGCTGCCCTCGCGCTGGGAGGGGATGGCGCTGGCGCCGCTGGAGGCGATGGCGGCGGCCCGGCCGGTGCTGCTGACGGACGTGCCGGGGGCCCGGGAGTGCCTGCCGCCGGCGGAGCGCGCGCAGTCGGTGCTGCCGCCCGAGGACGCGGACGCGCTCGCCACTCGGATGGCCGAAGCGCTGTCCGACCCGATCGAGTGCGAGCGACGCGGTGCCCGGCTGCGCGAGCACGTGACGGCCCGGCACGACGTCCGCACGGTGGTCGAACAGGTGGACGTCCTGTACCGCCACCTGCTGGGGGCCGGACCGGCGGCCGGACGGCGCAGGACCCGTGTCCCAGAGCGGATCTGATCGTTTCACATGCCGTGAATCCCCGCCGTTCCGGCGCCGGCGCATTCGCACCCTCAACCGGAAATGGAAGAGGCGTTAAATCCGAAATACCTATTAATGGGCGGCTGGAATGAAACGGCAAGTCAACTTCCGGCGCACATGCCTTGGTTCGGTATTGTCGGATTTTGCCTGCTTCGTTTCGATTTCACCCCGGGAATTCCTGTCCGGGCCCTTCGCAGCCGCGTCCGTGGTGACCAGCCCTTCCGCGATCGGCCCCCTCGCCGGAGAACCGAAAGCCGCCAGCGATGGCAGGTGCTGTCAGGACCGCGCCCACCGGGCCGGGACGGCCGCCCCGTGCCGATCGGTGCCGGGGCACCGCCACCCCGGGCACACAGCAGGGGAGTTCGTGCGCTGATGACCATTGACCACGACAGCGTGCCGCGATCCGGCGGGCCCCTGTCCGGACCGCGACTGCGCGGCACCGGGCTGCTCGACCGGCCGACCCGTACGGCGTACACCCGGGCGGTGGCGTCGCCCCGCCGGCACCGCCGGGCCTGCCGCTCCCGGCTCGCCCTGCCGCTCGCGCTGGTCCAGGTCGACGCGATCGCGCTCTGCACCGGCACCGGCATCGCCAACCGGGCGATCGACCCGACCGCCCCGCTCGCCCCGCTGCTCGGCGCCGCCGCCGTCCTGCCCCTGCTCCTGCTGCTCAACCTGGCCGGCGGCCTCTACCGCACCCGGCTCACCCTGTCGGTCCTGGACGAACTCCCCGCCCTGGCCGTCCGCGCCGTGGTCGCCACCGCCTTCGCCGTCACCCTGGCCGGCTGCCTGGACGGGCGCTGGCCCGACTGCGGCCCGGCCACCCCGGCCCGGCTCACCGTCCTGCTCGGCGCCCAACTGCTGATCGCGACCCTCGGCCGCGCCGTCCTCTACCACCTGGTCCGGCGGATCCGCCGCGGCCGCCCCGCCCCCGTCCTGGTGCTCGGCGCCGGCCGGCTCGGCCGCAAGGTCGCCGCCGCGCTCAGCCAGCACGGCGAGTACGGCATGCGCCCGGTCGGCTTCCTGGACGCCGACCCGCCGCTGCTGGCCGACGACACCGACCCGCCCGTGCTCGGCGGCCGCGAGGTGCTGGAGCGCGAGGTCCGCCGGCACCGGATCCACCACGTGATCGCCACCGCCGGCGCCGCCGACGAGGCCGAGACCGCCGCCGCCCTGCGCGACGCCGTCCGGCTCGGCTGCCAGGTCTGGCTGGTGCCCGCGCTGCGCGAGCACGGCTCGCTGCCCACCGCCCCGATCGCCGGCGGCGACCACCTGTGGGGCTTCCCCTGCCTGCGCCTCGGCAGCCCGGCCATGCGCCGCCCCGGCTGGGCCGCCAAGCGCGCCCTGGACGTCACCGCCGCCGGGTTCGGCCTGCTGCTGCTCGCCCCTGTCCTGGCCCTGTGCGCCCTCGCCGTCCGCTTCGACACCGGCCCCGGCGTGCTCTTCCGCCAGCAGCGCACCGGCCTGGACGGCCGGGTCTTCACCGTCCTCAAGTTCCGCACCCTGCGCCCCAGCAACGAGCACGAGTCGGCGACCCGCTGGAACATCTCCCAGGACCACCGGATGGGCGCCGTCGGCCGCCTGCTGCGCAAGAGCTCGCTGGACGAGCTGCCGCAGCTCTGGAACATCCTGCGCGGCGACATGAGCCTGGTCGGCCCGCGCCCCGAACGCCCGTACTTCGTCATGCGGTTCAGCCAGGCCTACCCCGAGTACGGCGACCGGCACCGCGTCCCGGTCGGCCTCACCGGCCTCGCCCAGGTCAACGGCCTGCGCGGGGACACCTCGATCGAGGAGCGGGCCCGCTTCGACAACCGCTACATCGAGAGCTGGAGCCTCTGGCAGGACGTCAAGATCCTGTGCCGCACGGCGGCCCTGATGCTCCACCCGGACGGGAGCTGACCCCGCGTGGCCCTGACCTTCCCGGTCCTTCCCCGGCCCGCCTTACGGCGGGCCCTGCCGGCCCTCGCGGACCGGTCCAGTCTGCTCGCCGCGGCCACCGTCCTGCTGGTGTGCGTGCCCGCGGGGGAGAAGGACGTCACCGCGGCCGTCCACGTCACCGCCGCCGACGTCGCCTCGCTCGCCCTGGTCGCCGTCACCGCGCTCAACCTGCTGCGCGGGCGCCTGCCCGCGATCAGCCGCACCAGCTGCGCGCTGTTCGGCGGCATCGTGGTCGCCGCCGCCGTCGCCACCCTCGGCTCGATCGACCCGGCCACCAGCCTCACCGGCTTCGTCCGGCTCACCCAGGTGTTCGTCCTGGTGCCGGCCGCCGTGCTCTGCTCGCTGCGCGACCGCACCGACCAGCGGCTCGTCCTCGGCTCCTTCGTGCTGGCCGCGCTGATCCAGGGCGTGGTCGGGGCGAACCAGTACCTCACCCGCACCGGCGCCTCCTACACCGGCCAGCCGATCCGGGCCGTCGGCACCTTCGGCGCGCTGGACATCATGGCGATGTCCACCGTGGTCAGCTACGGCCTGCTCGCCGCCCTCGCCCTCGCCCTCGGCGAGCGAGGCCCCGGCGGCGACGTACGACTGCGCCGGGTGATGTTCGCCGCCGCCGCCTTCCTCGCCTTCCCGCTCGCCGTCTCGTTCAGCCGCGGCAGCTGGATCGCCACCGGCGCCGCCGTCACCGTGCTCCTGCTGCGCGCCGACGCCCGGCTGCTGGTGCGCAGCGCCGTGCTGGGCCTGGCCGCCGCCGTCGTCCTGGTCGGCGGGCTCGGGCTCGGGGCCTCCGGCGTCACCGAGCGGCTCAGCTCGATCGGCTCCGTCTCCGCCGCGCCCGACCAGTCCGTCTCCGACCGCTACGACCTGTGGGCCACCGCCGGGCGGATCTGGCAGGACCACCCCGTCCACGGCGCCGGGCCGAAGGCCTTCCCCGAGCTGCGCGACAGCCACGCCCCGCTGCGGCTCTCCTCGGGCAGCGACGCCGCCGACTCCACCATCGGCTTCCAGCGCGAACCGCTGCTCTCCCCGCACAACATGTACTTCCTGGTGCTCAGCGAACAGGGCCTGATCGGCATCACCGCCTACGCCGCGCTCTTCCTCGGCCTGCTGCTCGGCTGCCTGCGGCGCCGCCACACGACCTCGCTCGCCGCGCTCGCGCTGCTCACCTGGGTGCTGGTCGACTTCCTGTACGCCGACATCGGCGGCACCACCACCGTGCTGACCTCCGTCGTCCTCGGCCTCGCGGCCCGCGCCGCCGTCCAGGAGCGGGCGATGCCCCGGTGACCACCGACCAGCCCGCGCTCGCCCCCGCCCTCCCGGCCCCGCGCAGTGCCCCCGCCGGGCCGCCCGCCGCCGAGCCGCCCGCGGCCGGGCCGCAGCGGCCGCCCCGGGGCGGCTTCCTCGTCAAGGCCTTCGGCGTCACCGCGGTGCTCAGCGCCGCCGGCTCGGGCCTCGGCCTGCTGCGCGACCTCCTGCTGGCCCGCTACTTCGGCGCGAGCCAGGGCACCGACGCCTTCCTGGTCGCCTGGACCGTGCCCGAGACGGCCGCACCGCTGCTGATCGAGGACGCCATGTCCTTCCTGATGGTGCCCGCCTTCGCCCTCGCCCTGGTGCTGCGCGAGGAGGACCCGGACGCCCCCGACCCGGTCCGCCAGCTGGTCCGCGCCACCCTGCCCTGGCTGCTGCTGGCCCTCAGCGGGCTCGCCCTGGCCGCCGCCCTCGGCGCCCCCCAGCTGGTGGACCTGCTCGCCCCCGGCCTGCCCGACCCGGGCCTGGCCGTCGCCTGCACCCGGATCACCGCGATCACCGTGCTGCCCTTCGGCGTGGCCGGCTACCTGGCCGCCGCGCTGCGCGCCCACCACAGCTTCACCGCCCCCGCGGGCATCTACGTCGCCTACAACCTCGGCATCCTGGCCCTGCTGTTCGGCTTCCACGGCGTCCTCGGGGTCCGCTCCGCCGCCCTCGGCGTGGCGCTCGGCAGCCTGCTGATGGCCGTCCTGCTGGTCGGCCCGTTCCTGCGGCACCTGCGGACCGGGCCGGCCGCGGCCGGCCGCACCCGGCGCAGCCGCAACGCGCTGGTGCTGATGCCGCTGGCCCTGCTGCCGGTGGCCGCCTTCACGCTGACCAGGCAGTCCCAGGTCTTCGTCGAGCGCTACCTCGGCTCGGCGCTGCCGCCCGGCACCATCTCGCACCTCAACTACGCCGCCAAGGTCTCCCAACTCGCCATGACGGCGGGCATCCTGATCTGCACCGTCACCTTCCCCCTGGTCGCCCGGGCACTCGCGGCGGGGGACCTCACCGCGGCCCGCGACCGGGTCGAGAAGGACCTCGGGCAGGCCGCCGCGGTCGTGCTGCTCGGCACCGCCTTCCTGATGGCCTGCGCCCCCTCGGCGGTCTCGCTGCTGTTCGAGCGCGGCGCCTTCGGCCCGGGGGACACCGCCGCCACCGCCGCCGTCATCCGGGTGTACAGCTTCGGCCTGCCCGCCCAGGCGCTGATCGGCGTGATGATCCGCCCGTACTTCTCGCTCCGCCCGGTGGTCCGCCGGGCCGACGACCCGCGCAGCGAGGACGGCGGGCGCCGGCTGCTGGACTGGTACCCGGTCGCCGCGATGCTGCTCGGCCTCGGGGTGACCGTCACCGTCGGCCTGCTCGCCACACCCCGGTTCGGGGCGCTCGGCCTGGCCGCCGGCAACGCGAGCGGGATCACCGCCACCGCCGCGCTGCTGCTGCGCGGGCTGGTGCTGCGCGGCATCCCGCTGCGGCTGCGCCGGGTGCTCGGCGACCACGGTCGGCTGGTGCTGGCCGCCGCCGGGGGCGCCGTCGCGGGCGCCGCCGCCGCGAGCCTGTCGGCCGACCCGCTGCTCTCGACCCTCTCCGGTGGCCTGACCGTGGTGCTGGCCTTCGCCGCCCTCGGCACCGGGCTCCGGGCCCGCGAGGTGCGCGGCCCGGTGCTGGCCGCCGCCCGGGCCGTGGGGCTCGGGCCCGACCGGCGGGCCCTGAACCTGCCGACCGTCCCCGACGAAGGGAAGTCTCCCCATGGACGATGAGCGGGGATCCGTCCGTTCGGCCCGGGCGGGCGTCACCGACGCCCCGCCCGACCGGGCGCGACTGCCCAGAAGCCGCCGCCAGGCCGGCGGACCCGCCCTGCCCGGCTCCTCCTCGCCGTGGATCCTGATGTACCACTCGGTGGCGGTCGAGGAGGAGGACCCGTACCAACTCACCGTCAGCCCCGAGCGGTTCGCCGAGCAGATCGCCTGGCTGCACCGGCGCGGCCGGCGCGGCGTCTCGGTCCGCGAGCTGATGCGGGCCCGCGCCCAGGGGCAGGACGACAAGCTGGTCGGCCTGACCTTCGACGACGGCTACGCGGACTTCGCCCGGTACGCCGTCCCGATCCTCCAGGCGTACGGCTTCACCGCCACCGCGTACGTGGTCGCCGACCTGCTCGGCCAGGACAACGGCTGGGACACCGAGGGCCCGCGCAAGAAGCTGCTCACCGTCCAGGAGGTCACCGAACTCGCGTCCGCGGGCTGGGAGATCGGCTCGCACGGCCTCGGCCACCAGGCGCTGCCCGGGCTGCCCGCCGAGGTCCTCGGGGTGCAGACCCGGGAGAGCCGGCGCCTGCTGGAGGAGGTCGTCGGCGGCCCGGTCACCGGCTTCTGCTACCCGTACGGCGCCGTCGACCGGCCCGCCGCCGAGGCGGTGCGCGAGGCCGGCTACGACTACGCCTGCGCGATCGCCCACTCCCCGCTCACCGGCCGCTTCGCGCTGCCCCGCTGCTACGTCGGCGACCGGGACGGCGCCTGGCGGCTGCGCGCCAAGAAGGGCCGGCACCGGCTGCGCGACGCCATCACCTCGCTCAAGCGCGGGCGGCGGGAGCGTCGGCCGTGAAGGTGCTGCACATCGTCACCGGGCTCGCCTCCGGCGGTGCCGAGCGCCAACTGCACCTGCTGCTGCGGCACCTGCCGCCGCACCAGCGCTGCGAGGTGCTCGCGCTGACCAACCCGGGCACGGTCGCGGACGCGCTGCGCGCCGACGGCGTGACCGTCCACCACCTCGGCATGCGCGGCAACCGGGACCTCGGGGCGCTGCCCCGGCTGGTGCGGGTGGTCCGGGCCGGCCGCTACGACCTGGTGCACACCCACCTCTACCGCGCCCAGCTGTACGGCCGGCTGGCCGCGCGGCTCGCCGGGGTGCGGGCGGTGGTGTCCACCGAGCACTCGCTGCACGCCGGGGTGATCGAGGGCCGCCCGGTCACCCGGGGCGTCAAGGGCCTCTACCTGGCCGCCGAACGGCTCGGCAGCACCACCGTGGCGGTGTCCCGGCAGGTCGCCCAGACCCTGCGCTCCTGGGGCGTCCCGCCGGCCCGGATCGAGCTGATCCCCAACGGCATCGACACCGCCGGCTACCGCCGGCCGCCCGCCGAGCGGGCCGCTGCCCGCCGCCGGATCCGGGCCGAACTCGGCCTGCCGGAGGGCGGTTGGGTGGTCGGCGGGGTCGGCCGGCTGGTGCCGGGCAAGCGCTTCGAGGTGCTGCTGGCGGCGCTCGCCGAGCTCGACCCGGGGACCAGGCTGCTGCTGGTCGGCGAGGGCCCCGAGCGGGCCGGGCTGGAGCGCCGGGCGGCCGAACTCGGCGTCGGGGAGCGGCTGGTGCTCACCGGCGAGCGGGACGACGTGCCCGACCTGCTGGCCGCGATGGACGTGCTGGCCGCCCCCTCCACCGCGGAGACCTTCGGCCTCGGCGTACTGGAGGGCCTCGCGGCCGGGCTCCCGGTGCGGCACAGCGCCTGCCCGGCGCTGGACGAACTGCCGCCCAGCGCCGCCCCGCAGGCCCGCCGGATCCCCTCCGAGCCCGCCGCGTACGCCGCCGCCCTGCGCGACCTGCGGCAGCTGAGCGGCCACATCGCCGACCCGCTGCCGCACCCCCCGGCCGTCGGCCACTACGACATCGCCCGGGTCGCCACCGACCTGGGCGCCCTCTACGACCGGCTGGCCCGCGCCTGAGCCGCCCGCCGCCGGACCCGCCGTACCAGACCCAAGGAGCCACACCCATGACCACACCGCGCCGAAGCGCCCGCCACCTGGTCCGCCGCTGGTGGCCGGTGGCGCTCGCGGTGCCGCTCGGCGCCGCGGCCGGCGCCGGGTACGCCGTCGTCTCGCCCCCCTCGTACGCCGCCAGCGCCTACGTCCTCGTGGTGCCGCAGAACCCGGGGGAGGCGTCGACCGCCACCAACTTCGCCCAGGCGTACGGCCGGCTCGCGGGCCAGCCGCAGGTGCTCACGGTCGCGGCCGCCGAGACCGGCCACACCCGGTCCGAGCTGGAGTCCCTGGTGTCCGGGACGACCTCCCCGGACGCCCCGATGATCGAGATCACCGGCACCGGGAGGAGGGCCCAGGAGGCCGCCCGGACCGCCGACGCGGTGGCCCGCTCGCTGGTCGCCTTCGCCAACACCAGCAGCAGGGACACCAACGTCCGGCTGGTCACGCTGGCCCCGGCCGCCGAGCCGGACAAGCCGACCACGCCCTCCGGCAAGCTGGACGTCGCGGTCGGCGCCGCGGCCGGGCTGCTGCTCGGGTCTCTGGTGCTGATGACCCGCCGGCGCGGCGGCCCGGACGGCCCCGGGGCTGCGCAGGCCCCGACGGCTCCCGCGCCGACCGGGACCGCCGAGTCGCCCGGGACTCCCGAGGCCACCGCCCCGGCCCCGGACCCGGCCCCCGCCGCGCCCCGCCCGCGGGCCGAGGAGCCGGCCGGCAAGGCCCGCCCGAAGACCGGGCCGACGCCGGAGCCGGCGGGCGAGCCGAAGGACGGTGCGAAGGACGGGGCGAAGGACGGGGCGAAGCCCGAGCCCGAGTCCGCCGCCGCGCCCGAGCGCCCGGCCAAGGAGAAGGCTGCGGCCCGGAGCGGACGATGAGCACCGAGACCCGCGCAGCCGGCCTCCCGGCCCAGTCCGCCGCGCCCGTCTGGACCACCGAGCTGCACCGCGAGGACGACGCGCTGGACACCGTCGCCGAGGAGTGGGACGACCTGGCGGCCCGCTGCCGCACCGCCACCTTCTTCCAGGCCGCCGCTTGGCAGCGCTCCTGGTGGCGCCACTACGGCCGCCCCGGCGCGCTGCTGGTGGTGCTGGTCCGGCGGGACGGCCGACTGGTCGGCGCCGGTGCCTTCCTGCGCCGCGGCGGCCCGTTCGGGGGCCTCACCGGCCTCGGCGCCGGGCTGGTCGACTACGGCGACGTCCTGCTGGACGACGACTGCGCCGACCGGGCCGCCGCCGAGTTCGCCGCCGCCCTTCCGCTCACCCGCCCCTGGCACTGGCTGGAGCTGCGCGAGGTGCACCCCGAGGCCGCGGTGCAGCGGGTCTACGAGCACTGGCGCGGCACCCGCCGCAGCCACCAGGACTCGCTCTGCCAGTACCTGCCGGCCGTCCCGATGGAGCGGCTGCTCAAGCGGGTGCCCGGCAAGACGGCCCAGCGCAGCCGGGTGAAGCTGCGCAAGATCGCCGAGGCCGGGGTGCAGGTCCGGTCCACGCCGGTCGAGGAGGTCCCGGCCGCGCTGGAGGGGCTGCTGCGGCTGCACTTCCTCCAGTGGCAGCAGCGCGGCGTCACCGCCGAGCACCGCACCGAGCGCTTCGCCCGGCACCTGACCGAGTCCACCACCGGCCTGGTCGCCACCGGCCGGGCGGCCGTCCACCAGTTCCACCTGGACGGCGAGCTGGTCGCGGTCAACCTGCTGCTGCTCTGCCCGTCCTTCGGCGGGCTGTACATGTACGGCGCCCACCCGGCGTTGCGCGAGCGGCTGGACATCGCCGGGCTGCTGTTCAGCGCGGCCCTGGACGAGACGGTCGGCGCGGGCATCCCGGTGCTCGGCCTGCTGCGTGGCCAGGAACCGTACAAGCAGCGCTGGCGGCCGGACCGGATGCCCAACCGGCGGCTGCTGCTGGGCCCGGCCGGAGCGGCCCCGGCGGCCGTCGCCCGGTCCGCGGCGGTGCTGGCCCGGCAGGCGGCGGCGCACCAGCTGCGCACCCGCTTCCCCCGGCTCAAGGAGGCGCTGCTGGCCCGCCGCCGGGCCTGACCGCCGCTCAGCGCCGGGACGGCGTCCGGGCCGGGGACGGGCTCGGCGAGGCCCCGGCCGACGGGCTCGCCGTGGCGGCGGGCGCGGTGGCGGCGGG
Source organism: Kitasatospora sp. NPDC059827 (assembly GCF_042731675.1). Classification (NCBI taxonomy): domain Bacteria; kingdom Bacillati; phylum Actinomycetota; class Actinomycetes; order Kitasatosporales; family Streptomycetaceae; genus Kitasatospora; species Kitasatospora sp. NPDC059827. The sequence goes on from NZ_JBHWIV010000003.1 coordinate 171,601, forward strand.
CGCGGTGGCCGGTGCGGTGGCCGGTGCGGTGGTGGCCGGTGCGGTGGCGCCCGGCGTGGCGGCCCCCGACGGGGTGGGCACGCCGGGCGGCCTCGGGACGACCGGCACGATCGGAGCGGGGGGCACCGTCGGCACGACCGGCGGCGACCCCTGCGAACCCGCCATCAGCTGCTTGAACGCCGCCGTCGAGCGCGGATTGCTCCGGCACTGGAAGAAGCCGTGCGGGCAGTAGTCGGTGACGGTCTGGTAGGCGGTGTCGTGGGTGCGCATCCAGTCGACCATCCGCCGGACGAACTCGGGGTTGTCGCCGTTGCGGAACAGCCCCCACTCCGGGTACGAGACCGGCTTGCCGTGCTTGGCCGCGAACTCCACCTGGTCCTGGAGGCCGTACGGCTCGCGCACGTAGTCGTCGAAGGTGCTCCCGGCCGGCTGGTCGTAGCTGTCCGTGCCGACGATGTCGACCACGTCGTCGCCGGGGTAGCACTTGGTCCACGGGATGGCGTCCAGGCCCCGGTTGGGGGTGAAGTCGAAGCGGAACCGCTGCCCGGGCACCGAGCGCATCACCCCGACGATCCGGCGCCAGTAGGCCTTCCAGGCGGCCGGGTCGGGCTTGCAGCGGTGGGTGTAGGTGACGCCGTTCATCTCCCAGCCGAGGGTGAGCACGGTGTCCGCGCCGCCGAGCGCCACCAGCCGGCGGGCGAGCCGCAGGAAGTGGCTGTCGAAGTCCCCGCGGGCGCCCTGGCCCAGCAGCCTGGCGACCTCGCCGTCCGGCACGTGCGCCTCGTTGGGCACCAGCATCGGCACGCCGAGCACCAGCAGCCGGGACGGGTCGGCCAGCCGCCACTGCGACCACAGGCCGAGCACCACCGGCTCGCCCTCGATGTCCGCCCAGCTGTTGCCCGCCAGGTAGGTGTGGCCGACCTGCATGTTCGCGTTGCCCAGCCACTGGGCGTACTTGCCGATCTGCGGGATGTAGTCGTCCCAGGAGCCGACGAAGGCGCCGAACGGCGGCTCGTGCCGGGGCCGCTGGACCGGCGGGCGGGGGGCCGCGCCGCGCGGCTCGAAGGCGTCCGAGGAGAGGCTGTGCCGTTCGGTACGGCTGAGCGGTGTCCCGGCCGGGACACTGGCCGTGGCCATCAGCAGCAGAGCGGCGGCGGCCAGCGTCAGGCGGCCCATGCGCATGGTCTCTCCTCCGGACGTCGCGGGAGCGGGGCGGGCGGGGGACGACACCGACGGACCGTCGCGCCACGCTCGCCGACAGTAGGCCCGACGGAGGACGGAAAAGCCGAATGTCACCCTAAAGTGGGCGATATTCGAACGCCGTCTGCCGCAACACCCGTCCGGCCCGGCCCCGTGTATCAGCTCTGTAACGGTCCGGCGGGGTCCGCGGGGCCCGCCGCGCGGGGCCCCGCCGACCGGCCGGGGAGCCGACGGCGCAGGTGGGCGGGCGGGCGCACCGGGCGGGCGCGCACGGTCCGCCGCGCGGTCGCCGGTGGACCCGGGCGGCGATTCCAGGCTGACTCGCGCACCCGCCGAAAGGTACGCTCCGGCCGTGTCCTGGAAGCCGCCGCGTGTCCTCACCCCCCGCTCGATCCTGCCTGCCCTGGCGGTGATGCTGGTCCTTGCGGCCGGTGCTGCGGCGCACGCGAACAAGCCGGTGCCGTTCGGCGACCGGGTGGCGGGGCCGGGTGACGCGGAGGCGACCCCGGTCAACTCGCAGTCGGTCAGCTCGGCCGACCTGGACCTGCGGGTGGTCGGCCCCGGCCTGGAGGCGTACCACAAGCAGACCGGCGAGCGGGCCTGGACGTACCGCCGCGAGGGCGCCGAGGCGCTCTACCTGGCGATGGCCGGGGACAACGCGATCGTGGTCTGGGACGACGGCCTGGTCACCTCCGTCCGCCCCGGCGACCACGAGGTGCGCTGGCACCGCGCCGTGCCCGGCCTGGCCGACTACCTGCGCGCCGACGGCGAGCCGGGCGCCGACAAGCGCACCGACGCCCAGCGCAAGGACACCGCCAGGCAGCGGGCCGCGGCCGCGCTGCACACCGTGCAGCGGGACGGCTCGCCCTGGCTGGCCGTGGTGACGCCGACCCTGACCATGGGCCTGCGCGACGCCGACGGCGACCTGCGCTACAACGACCGGCCGTCCAACGGCTGCCTCTACGACCCGCTGCGCACCGTGCACACCGACTACGCCGTGCTCATCCCGCGGGCCTGCACCAACAGCAGCGGGGTGGCCGTCTCCGGCGGCATCACCGGCTACCGGCTGGACAGCAACGGCTGGTCGATGATCACCGGCCCGGCCGCGACGGTGAAGGCGCTGGACGCCGGCCGGGTGGAGATCACCGACGGCCCGATCGTGCCGCCCAAGGTCTTCGACACCAAGGCGGCCGCCCCCGAGACCGGCTGCGCCAACCCGGACGCCCCGTTCGCGGCGGTCCGCCCCCAGGGCGGCTGCGCCGACCCCTCGGCGAGCCCGGCCGCCCCCGCCCCGACCACCCCGGCGGACCCGGCGGCCACGCCGCGGCAGTAGCCGCGGGAGGGCCGGCGGGTACCCCGGGGCGGTACGCCCCCGGGGCGTTTCGCGCGGCCCGGTAGACTGGCCGTCATGGCTATCTTCTCCGGGCAATAGCGGGTGGCGGCGCCCGGTCCCGGCGCGCCGACCGCCGATGAAGCCCCCTTCCCGCCTCCCGGGTCCGCACCCGGCCGCCCGCCCACGTCCCAGGAGCAGTCCCAGCCATGATTTCCGCCAACGCCCTCGAGCTGCGCGCCGGTGCCCGGATCCTGATCGAGTCCGCGAACTTCAAGGTCGCCGCCGGCGACCGGATCGGCCTGGTCGGGCGCAACGGCGCCGGCAAGACCACGCTCACCAAGGTGCTGGCCGGTGAGGGCCTGCCCGCCGCCGGTACCGTCACCCGCTCGGGCGAGGTCGGCTACCTCCCGCAGGACCCGCGCACCGGCGACCTGGACGTCCTCGCCAAGGACCGCATCCTCTCCGCCCGCGGCCTCGACACCGTGCTGAAGAAGATGCGCGAGAACGAGGACCGGATGGCCAACGGCCAGGGCGCCACCCGGGACAACGCGATGAAGAAGTACGCGCGCCTGGAGACCGAGTTCCTCACCAAGGGCGGGTACGCCGCCGAGGCCGAGGCCGCCACCATCGCCGCGGCGCTGGGCCTGCCGGACCGCATCCTCGCCCAGCCGCTGCACACCCTCTCCGGTGGTCAGCGCCGCCGCGTCGAGCTCGCCCGGATCCTCTTCTCGGACTCCGACGTGCTGCTGCTCGACGAGCCCACCAACCACCTGGACGCGGACTCGATCGTCTGGCTGCGGGACTTCCTCAAGACGTACAAGGGCGGCTTCATCGTCATCTCGCACGACGTCGACCTGGTCGAGACGGTCGTCAACAAGGTCTTCTACCTGGACGCCAACCGCTCCGCCATCGACGTCTACAACATGGGCTGGAGGCAGTACCAGCAGCAGCGCGAGGACGACGAGAAGCGCCGCAAGCGCGAGCGGGCCAACGCGGAGAAGAAGGCCGCGACCCTGAACGCCCAGGCCGACAAGATGCGGGCCAAGGCGACCAAGACGGTGGCCGCGCAGAACATGGCCCGCCGCGCCGACAAGCTGCTCGCCGGCCTGGACCAGGTCCGGGTGAGCGACAAGGTCGCCAAGCTGCGCTTCCCGGACCCGGCGCCCTGCGGCAAGACCCCGCTGACCGCCAGCGGCCTGTCCAAGTCCTACGGCTCGCTGGAGATCTTCACCGACGTCGACCTGGCGATCGACCGGGGCTCCCGGGTCGTCGTGCTGGGCTTCAACGGCGCGGGCAAGACCACCCTGCTGCGGATGCTGGCCGGGGTGGAGCAGCCGGACACCGGCGAGGTGATCCCGGGCCACGGCCTCAAGATCGGCTACTACGCCCAGGAGCACGAGACGCTCGACCCCGAGCGCAGCGTGCTGGAGAACATGCGCTCGGCCGCGCCGGACACCGACCTGGTGCAGATCCGCAAGATCCTCGGGTCCTTCCTGTTCTCCGGCGACGACGTGGACAAGCCGGCCGGGGTGCTCTCCGGCGGTGAGAAGACCCGTCTGGCCCTGGCCACCCTGGTGGTCTCCTCGGCCAACGTGCTGCTGCTGGACGAGCCCACCAACAACCTCGACCCGGCCAGCCGCGAGGAGATCCTGGGCGCGCTGCGCGAGTTCTCCGGCGCGGTCGTGCTGGTCACCCACGACGAGGGCGCGGTCGAGGCGCTCGACCCGGAGCGGATCATCCTGCTGCCCGACGGGGTCGAAGACCTGTGGAACCCGTCGTACGCCGATCTGGTCTCGCTGGCCTGACCGGAAGTAGACGCCGGATCCGCTTTTCGGCCCAGAATATCTAGTCCTTTCGGCGTGTCCGGGAATGAAGAAGACCCGGATTCCGTTTAAGCACTTCCCGTCGGCCCGCCACTCGAACGTGGTCGGGCCGACGCTGCTGATCAGCTATTTCTCGGCATTCGGCGGTAGCTGCCCGGGGGCGTGCACTCTGCGTGAGCGCCCTGGTGCGCTCGGATCACCACCGCAGGACCACGCATTTGCGACATCGACCTTGTCGAATGGGTGGCCAGGACGCGGTGGATGGGTGATCATGGGAATCTGACCGAGCAACGCTACGAGGAGGCACGGGTGGCCGAGACTCTGAAAAAGGGCAGCCGGGTGACCGGTGCCGCGCGTGAGAAGCTCGCGGCCGATCTCAAGAAGAAGTACGACTCCGGGGCGAGCATTCGCGCTCTCGCGGAGGAGACCGGTCGTTCGTACGGCTTCGTGCACCGGATGCTGAGCGAGTCCGGAGTGATCCTCCGGGGCCGCGGCGGTGCCACGCGGGGCAAGAACAAGGCGACTGCCGGGGCCGGTTCCTGACGGTCAATCAGCTCTGAGCTGGATGGCGCGGCGGCCTGACGCCCGCCGAGGAGACGACGGCCGACCACGGCCGGGCGTCCGCCCTCGGGTCGAGTGGACCGGCCGCCGATCGTCATGTCCGCCCCCGGATGCCGGGGGCCGTTCCGATCTTTGCGGGCCCGGGCCCTGCCCGTCCGCGCCCAGGTTTGTTACTCTCCGGTAGCCACGTCCCCCGCCACCGGAGGTTCCCGCATGACCGCCCCCGCCACCGACCCGCAGGCCCCGAGCTGGGAGCGGGACGGCGTCCGGCTGGAGATCGACGGCGAGCTCGCCGTCGTCACCCTCTGTCAGCCCAAGCGGCGCAACGCCCAGTCGCCCGCACTTTGGCGCGCCCTCGCCCAGGCCGGTCGCGAACTGCCCGGCAGTGTGCGGGTGGTGCTGCTGCGCGCCGAGGGCGTCTCCTTCTCCGCCGGACTGGACCGGGCGATGTTCACCCCCGAGGGCATCCCCGGCGAGCCCACCTTCCTGCAGCTGGCCGGCTCCGCCGACCAGGAGCTGGACGACGCCATCGCCGCCTACCAGGAGGCCTTCACCTGGTGGCGCCGCGCCGACCTGGTCTCCATCGCCGTCGTCCAGGGCCACGCCGTGGGGGCCGGCTTCCAGCTCGCGCTCGGCTGCGACCTGCGGGTGGTCGCCGACGACGTGCAGTTCGCCATGAAGGAGACCTCACTCGGGCTCGTCCCCGACCTGGCCGGCACCAAGCCGCTGGTCGACCTCGTCGGCTACGCCCGGGCGCTGGAGATCTGCGCGACCGGCCGCTGGGTCGGCGCCGAGGAGGCCACCGCGACCGGGCTGGCCAACCTGTCGGTGCCCGGCGCCGAACTCGACGCCGCCGCCCGGGACCTCGCCGCCGCCCTGCTGGCCGCCCCGCGCGGGGCCGTGACCGAGACCAAGGCCCTGCTCCAGGGGGCCTCCGGACGGTCGTACGAGGAGCAGCGTTCGGCCGAACGGGCGGCCCAGGCCCGCCGGCTGCGGGAACTCGCCGGGATCGGCGACTGACCCACCCGCCATTGCGCGCAGGCCCGGCCCCGGGGGAGCACCCCGGGGCCGGGCCTGCGGCGTTCCCGGGGCGTGCTCGGCGGGCGGGGGTCGTGGCGGAATGCCAGAGTTGGGGAGGTTTGCGATATAGCTGGAGCCGCTACGAGGGAGATGCGCCCCATGCCTGACACTCCGACGCCCGCGACCCTGCACAAGAACCCCGGTGGCGGGCCCACCCCCGGCCCGCCCGCCGGTGCCCGGTCCGCGCCCGGCGCGGGCGGGGACGGCGGCCGGCCGTCGGCCGAGCGCGGCCGCACGGCGCTGGCGGTCGGCGTGGTGGAGAAGATCGCCGGGATGGCCGCCCGGGAGGTCTCCGGCATCCACGCGCTGGGCTCCGGACTGGCCCGCACCTTCGGCGCGATGCGGGACCGGGTCCCCGGCGGCAGGTCGAGCATCGGGCGCGGGATCAAGGCCGAGGTCGGCGAGAAGCAGACCGCGATCGACATCGCCCTGGTGGTCGAGTACGGCGTGGTGATCCCCGAACTCGCCCGCCAGGTGCGGGAGAACATCATCGACGCGGTGGAGCGGATGACCGGCCTGGAGGTCGTCGAGGTCAACATCGCGGTCAACGACGTCCACCTCCCGGACGAACCGGAGTTCGAGGAGGAAGAGGAGCCGGTGGCGTCGTCGGGGCAGCGGCCCAAGCTCAAGTAGCGCCCGGCCGCGGGACCGCCCGGGGTGTTGGTGTCGGCGTTCGGTGGAGGACGAGGGAGTAGCGGATGAACCTGGCCATCGTCGGCCTGGTGGTGGGCATGGCCCTCGGCTTCGCCGGGTACTTCGGCGGGTTCGCGGCGTTCCTGCTGGTGGCGGCGCTCGGGCTGGTCGGCTTCGTGGCCGGGCGGCTGTTGGAGGGCGACATCGAACTCGGCGACCTCGGGGACCTGCTCCGCGGTCGCGACCGGCGGCGCTGATGGGGGCCGCCGTACCGGCGCCTGGTCCCGGGCCTGCTCCCGGCCCTGGTCCCGGGCCTGGTCCCGTCCCTGGTCCCGTCCCCGGTCCCGCCTCCGGTGCGGTGCGCCGGGGGCGGTTGCGGGTCGCCGACCGGGTGTACGAACGGATCGCCGGGCAGGCGGCGCGGGAGGTGGTCGCCGAGGCCTGGGTCGGGCGGTCGGTGAAGGGGGAGCCACCGAAGGTCTCGGTGGCGCGGCCGGGCAGCACGGTGACCGTCCGGGTGGCGGTCGAGCTGCCCTTCCCGGCGGACCTCGCCGGACTCGCCCGGCGGGTGCGGGACCGGGTGGCGGCGCAGGTGAGCGGGCTGACGGGGACGAAGGTGTCCGAAGTGGTCGTGGTGGTCGAGAAGTTGGTCGCCGGGGGAGCGTGGTGAAGGGGGACGCGGTGGCGGCGTCGGGGCCGGAGGGGTCGGGTTCGGAGGCGGTGGGGAAGGTGCCCCGGTTGCGGTCGGGGCGGGCGGCCGTCGCGGCGCCGGTCGCCACGGCGGTGCTGGTGGTGGCGGGGGCGCTGCTGTACGACGCGGTCGCGGTCCGGTCCGGGCAGCCGGCCCGGCGGTGGCGGGCGCAGATCGCGGACGAGCTGGCCACGCGGCACCTGGACGACCTGTGGGTGCTGGTCGGCGCCGGTGCGGCGGCCCTGGTCGGGCTGTGGCTGCTGTGGCTGGCGTTCGCACCCGGGCTGCGGCGGTGGCTGGTGCTGCGGCCGTACGGCGGGACGGGGGCGGCGATCGACCGGGCCGGGGTCGGGCACCTGCTGGCGGACCGGGCCGCCGGGCTGGCGGGCATCGAGCACCTGAGGGTCAAGGTCGGGCGGCGGCGGGTGCGGGTGTCGGTGAGCGGGCTGGTGGACCCAGCGGGGGTGCAGCGGCAGTTGCGGGAGGAGCTGGCGCGGGTGGGGTTGGCGCGGCCGTTGCGGCTGGACGTGCGGTCCTGGCGGGGGCCGGCGGGTGGGGGCGTGGCCGGGGAGGCGGCGGACGGGGTGGGTGATGCCGGGGGCGGTGGTGGCGTGGCCGGGGAGGCGGCGGACGGGGTGGGGGAGCGGACCGGGGAGGCGGCGCGGTGAAGCGGACGGTCGTCAACCGGGTGCTGCTGGCGGTGGTCGGGGCGGTGCTGGTGGGAGTCGGGGTGCTGGTGCTGGCGGGCGGGCTCGACCTGTACCGGCGGCTGGGGGTCGATCCGCCGAGCTGGTGGCCGTTGACCTCGCCGGACCAGCCGGTGGTCAGCGCACGCTCCCGGGTGCGGTGGGTCGGCTCCTCGTGGTGGTGGCCGACGGTGATCGGCGGGCTGTCGCTGCTGGTGCTGGGGACGGCCTGGTGGCTGGTGGCGCAGCTGCGGCGGACCGGACTCGCCCACATCACGGTGCCGACGCCAGGGGCGCGGGGGCTGCGGATGCGGGTCAACTCGCGGGCGCTGGAGGAGGCGCTGGAGCACGGCACGGCGGTGCTGCCGGAGGTGGAGCGGGCGGGGGTCCGGCTGGTGCGGGCCCCCGGGCACCCGAGGCTGCGGGGCGCCGTACGGCTGACCCCGGGCGGGGACCCGGTCGGGCTGGTGGAGCACTTCGAGGACGGGCCGCGGACGGACGCGGTACGGAGCCTGGGGCTGGCGGAGCTGCCGGCCGACCTGCGGATCCGGGTGTTGCAGGAGGCTCCCGCCGGGGAGCGGCGATCCGGGCGGCGTGGGCGGCGTGGGCGGCGGCGGGAGCGTCGGCAGCTGGAGTAGTGCGGGGGTCGGGGGACGGATGCGGAGGGGCGGAGGGCTAGAGGGTTAGAGGGAGCGGAGGGCGCCGCCGTCGACCGGGACCATCAGGCCGGTCAGGTAGGAGGCGGCGGGGGAGAGCAGGAAGGCGGCGACCTTGCCGAACTCCTCCGGGGTGCCGTAGCGGCCCAGCGGGATGTTGGCGCTGTGCTGGGCGCGGGCGGCCTCCGGGTCGGGGGCGAGGGCGTCCAGCTCGCGGACCCGGTCCGTGTCGATCCGGGCCGGGAGCAGGCCGAGCACCCGGATGCCGCGCGGGCCGAGCTCGTCGGCGAGGCTCTTGGCGGCCATCGCCAGACCGGGGCGCAGACCGTTGGAGATGCCGAGGCCGGGGATCGGCTGGCGGACCGAGCTGGAGAGCACGAAGCCGATCACCCCGCCGGAGGGGAGGGCGGCGGCCGCGGTGCGGGCGAGGCGGAGGGCGCCGAGGAAGACGGACTCGAAGGCGTCGCGCCAAGCGGACTCGGGGGTCGTCTCCACCGGGCCGGCCTGCGGGCCGCCGACGCTGATCAGGATGCCGTCGAAGCGGCCGAAACGGGAGTTGGCCTCGGCGATCAGGCGGTCGGCGGTGTCGGGGGCGGCGTTGTCGGCGACCAGGCCGTGGGCGGAGCCGAGCGTTTCGAGCTCGGCGACGGCGGCATCGACGGCCTGCGGGGTGCGGCCGCTGATCAGTACGTGGGCACCGTCGGCGGCGAGTTCGCGGGCGGCGGCGAGGCCGAGGCCTCGGGTGGCGCCGGTGACGATGTAGGCCTTGTTCTTGAGTCCTAGGTCCATGGGGGACATTTTGCCGCCGTGGGGGCCGCTGCGCGGGGCTGGGGTGTGGGGGTGGGCTTTCGGGAGGGTGGGGCCCCGCCGCCGCCGGCGCCCGCGCGGCGGGGTGGGGGGGGGCGGCCGGGGGGGGGGGGGGCGCCCCCCCGGGGGGGGGTCCGGGGGGGGGGTGCTCCGGCGGCTGGGTGATTTTCGGACCGCCGACCCTGATGGTGGGGTGTTGGGCGCCGTTGGCGGTCTGAAAATCACCCGTTACGCCGCTCTCCGCACCCACCCCCTCCACCGCCCCCTCCCGCAGCGCGTCCCTCTCGCCTTGGGCGGGTGAGGGGGTGGGGAGGGGGTGCGGGGTGCTGGGGGTGGGGTGCTGGGGTTGGGGCTGGCGTTGACGTTGGGGGGAAGGTTTAGCGTCGGTGGTGGTTGTTCGGGAGGAGTGGGGCGGTATGCGGATCGGGGAGTTGGCGGAGCGGGCGGGGACGACGACGCGGGCGTTGCGGTACTACGAGCAGTTGGGGCTGTTGCCGGCCCGGCGGGCTGGGAACGGGTACCGGGCGTACGGGGAGGAGGACGTGCGGCTGCTGCGGGAGATCCGGATGCTGCAGGACTTCGGGTTCGGGTTGGAGGAGACCCGGCCGTTCGTGGAGTGTCTGCGGGCGGGGCACCCGGAGGGGGATTCGTGTCCGGCCTCGTTGGAGGTCTACCGGCGGAAGTTGGCCGAGTTGGACGAGTGCATCGCGCGCTTGCGGGACGTCCGGGTGCAGGTGGCCGGGCAGTTCGAGCGGGCGGTGCGGGCGCGGGACGAGCTCGCGGCCTCCGAGCAGCCGCCTGAGTGTGAACTGGCCAGGGAGCAGAGGGAGTAGACGATGGTGGAGATCGCGGGTGTGCCGGCGGTGACGGACGAGACGTTCGCCGTGGAGGTGCTGGCGGCGGAGGGGCCGGTGCTGGTCGACTTCACGGCGGACTGGTGCCCGCCGTGCCGGATGATGGTGCCGGTGCTGGCGGACGTCGCGCGGGAGGAGGCGCACCGGTTCCGGGTGGTGAGCGTCGACGTGGACCGCAACCCCCGGACCCAGGCGGCGTACGGGGTGCTGTCGATGCCGACGTTGATGCTGTTCCGGGACGGGCAGCCGGTGCGGTCGGTGGTGGGGGCGCGGGCGAAGGCGCGGTTGTTGCGGGAGTTGGAGGATGTGCTCTAGGCGGGGAGGGCGTCGAGGGGGACTTCGGCTTCGGCGGCCTGCTTGGCGCGGTCCTTGGCCTCGCGGCGGACGAGGACCCAGACACCGACCGGGATCATCGCGGTGAACAGCCACCACTGGATGGCGTAGGCCATGTGCGGGCCGATGTCGGAGTGGTTGGGCTCGGGGATCAGCTGCGGCTGGTCGGCCGGGGGCGGGGTGGTGGCGGTGAGTTCCAGGTAGCCGCCGAGGAGGGGGCTGCCGGTCTCCTTGGACTGCTGTTCGGTGTTGATCAGGTTGAACTGGCGGTCGGGGAGGCCGGCCCGGTCCTTGACCCAGCCGCCGCTGCTGCCGGTGGTCTCGTCGGCGCGCATCCGGCCGGTGAGGGTGACCTCGCCGGTCGGGGCGGCCGGGACGGGCGGGTACTGGGTGGCGCCGTCGCCGGAGGGGACCCAGCCGCGGTTGATCAGGACGGTGCCCTTGCCGTCGGAGAGCTTGAGCGGGGTGAGGACGAAGTAGCCGAGGGTGCCGTTGGCGTCGGTCCGCTTGCGGACGACGAACTCGTGTGCCGGGTCGTACTGTCCGGTGGCCGTCACCGCGCGCCAGGTGAGGGCGGACGGTACGGCGGTGCCGGGGGCGGCGGAGAGGCTGTCGAAGGGCACCGGCGAGGCCGTGAGGGCCTTGCCGATCAGCTCGTTCCGGGCCACCCGCGCCTCGTGGCGGTGCAGCTGCCAGAAGCCCAGCTTGATCGTCGCGGGGATCAGCAGCAGCGCGATCAGCATGGTGATCAGCCACTGGCGGGTCAGCAGAAAACGGTACACATGGGAACGGTACGCCGACCTCACAACGGGCTCACGCACCGGGGTGCGGGGCGACCTCGCGCAGCAGCTGGAGGAAGGCGTCCTCGGTGACGATCGGGGTGCCGACGTCGCGGGCCTTGCGGGCCTTGCCGCTCCAGCTGGTCGGCTCGTTGGTGACCAGCAGGCTGGTGAGCCGGCTGACGGAGGTGGCGATGTGCAGGCCGGCCTCGACGGCGCGGTCCTCCAGGACCTCGCGGTCGGTGGCGGTGTCCCCGGTGAAGGCCACCCGCATGCCCTGGACCAGCGGCTTGCCGTCCTCCCAGCGCCCCGGGTTGGGGTACGGGCAGGCCGGGCGCTTCTTGGCCTGGCGGTACTGGGCGCCGGTCCAGTTGCCGCGGCCGGGGGCGGCGGGCTCGTCCTCGCCGAGGTCGGTGACCGCGACGCAGGTCTGGAAGGGCAGTGGGATGCCGTGGGTGCGGGCCAGGCGGAGGCTGGGGCGGAAGGCCTCGGCGAGCACCCGGGCGTCGTCCAGGGCGTTGTGGGCCTGGCGCTGCTGGACGCCGAAGTGGGCGGCGAGGGAGGAGAGCTTGCCGTTGGGCAGCGGGAGGCGCAGGTCGCGGGAGAGGACCATGGTGCACAGCCGCTGCTCGACCGGGGCGCTGCGGCCGGCCCGGGAGAACTCGCGGGAGATCATGTTCCAGTCGAACAGCGCGTTGTGCGCGACCAGGACGCGGTTCGCCAGGCGGGTGGCGAACTCCTCGGCGATCTCGGGGAAGGTCGGCGCGCCGGAGAGCAGTTCGGCGGTGAGGCCGTGGATCCAGACCGGGCCCGGGTCCCGCTCGGGGTTGACGAGGGTGTACCAGTGGTCGGTCACCTCGCCGTCGCCGTCCAGCTGGTAGACACCGGCCGAGATGACGCGGTCGGAGCGGCCGAGACCGGTGGTCTCGACGTCGACGACCGCGAAACCCTCGGCGGGGGCGGCGGAACGCTGGGCGGGGACCGGGGCGGTCCGCGGCGCGCCGTACGTCTCGGGCTGGATCGGTTGCATGGTCCAACAGGATAAGGGGCGAGTCGGCCGGGGCCGGTCGACATGTTCCGACCGGGTAGCCGGAATAGAGTGGTCCGCATGGGTGTCGTACACCTGGTCGAGATCGTTTCCGGCCGGTGGGCCGGTTCTGTGTGAGGAAGAACGCATGCGCGCCACGGTGATCCACGGACCGAACGACATCCGGATCGAAGAGGTACCGGACCCGGTGATCCAGCAGCCGACGGACGTCGTGCTCCGGGTGGTCAACGCCTGTATCTGCGGCAGCGACCTGTGGGCCTACCGCGGGGTCGCCCAGCGGGTGCCCGGGCAGCGGATCGGGCACGAGTTCCTGGGCGTGGTCGAGGAGGTCGGCGCCGAGGTCCGGGGCTTCGCCAAGGGTGACTTCGTGGTCGCGCCCTTCGTCTGGTCGGACGGGGTCTGTGAGTTCTGTCTCGAAGGCCTCCAGACGTCCTGCCCGCACGGCGGGTTCTGGGGGTCGGTGGGTTCGGACGGCGGCCAGGGCGAGGCGGTGCGGGTGCCGTTCGCGGACGGGACGCTGGTGAAGCTGCCGAAGGAGGCGGTGGGCGACGAGAAGCTGCTGCCGGGCCTGCTGGCGCTGTCCGACGTGATGGCGACCGGGCACCACGCGGCGGTCTCGGCGGGAGTGCGCCCGGGCGCGACGGTCGCGGTGGTCGGCGACGGCGCGGTGGGCCTGTGCGGCGTGCTGGCGGCGAACCGGCTGGGCGCGGGCCGGATCATCGCCCTGGGCCGGCACACCGCCCGGACGGAGCTGGCCCGGCGCTTCGGGGCGACGGACGTGGTGGCCGAGCGCGGCGACGCGGCGATCGAGGCCGTCAAGGAGCTGACCGGCGGCCTGGGCGCGCACGCGGTGCTGGAGGCGGTCGGCACCGAGGAGTCGATGCGGACGGCGGTCTCGATCACCCGGGACGGCGGCGCGGTCGGCTACGTGGGCGTGCCGCACGGCGGCAGCGCGGGCGTCGACATCGGTCAGATGTTCGGCCGAAACGTTTCGCTCAACGGTGGCGTGGCCCCGGCCCGCGCGTACATCCCCGAGCTGCTGCCGGACGTGCTCTCCGGTGCGATCGAGCCGGGTCTGGTCTTCGACCGGACGGTCGATCTGGACGGCGTTCCGGACGGCTATCGCGCCATGGACGAGCGGTCCGCGCTGAAGGTCCGGATCGCCTTCTGATTCTGACGCTTCGTCAACAGGGGCGGCACCGTTGGACGGTGCCGCCCCTTTCGGTTGTGGTGACCCCGGTCCGGATGTGACGCGAGTGGTGGTTTTCGGCCAATTGGGTGGTTCGGGAGGGTGAACGACTGGCTGATCGCGGTCAACCCCTTCCGGGGTGGGCACGACGCTCCTAGCATTGCGCGGCGCGCACGAGGAATGTGACGTCCCTCACGTTCGAATTGTCCCCCCGTGCGACCGCTACGCCGAAGGAGTGAGGAGACAGAGTGGATTCGCCGCCGATCACCACTACTGCTACGGAAGTCCAACTCATCGATGACAGCGAGGAGTTCCGTACCCTGCGGCGCTCGTTCCGGAGCTTCGCCTTTCCGGTCACCATCGGCTTCGTGCTCTGGTACCTGCTCTACGTCCTGCTCTCCTGCTACGCCCCCGGGCTGATGGGCACCAAGGTCGTCGGGCACGTCAACGTGGCCCTGGTGCTGGGGCTGCTGCAGTTCGTCACCACCTTCGTCATCGCCGCCTGGTACGCCCGCTACGCGGACCGGCGGATCGACCCGCCCGCCGCCGCGATCCGCGAGGCCTACGGAGCCGTCGTCCACGCCCCCCGGGAGTCCGCCGAATGACACCGCTCGCCAGCTCCGCCACGGAGCACCGCGGTCTGATCATGTCCTTGTTCGGGCTCTTCGTGGTGGCCACCCTGGTCATCACCGTCTGGGCCGGGCGGCAGAACCGTAGCGCCGCCGACTTCTACGCCGGCGGCCGCGGCTTCACCGGCTTCCAGAACGGCCTGGCCATCTCCGGCGACTACATGTCCGCCGCGTCCTTCCTCGGCATCGCCGGGATCATCGCGCTCACCGGCTACGACGGCTTCCTGTACTCGATCGGCTTCCTGGTCGCCTGGCTGGTCGCGCTGCTGCTGATCGCCGAGCCGCTGCGCAACTCCGGCCGGTTCACCATGGCGGACGTGCTCGCGTTCCGGATGCGCCAGCGCCCGGTGCGCACCGCGGCCGGGATCTCCACCATCGTGGTCTCGATCTTCTACCTGCTCGCCCAGATGGTCGGTGCCGGCGCCCTGGTGGCGCTGCTGCTGGGGGTCACCGGGGAGGGCGCCAAGCGCTGGACCATCCTCGCGGTCGGCGCGCTGATGATCATCTACGTGGTGATAGGGGGTATGAAGGGCACCACCTGGGTGCAGATCGTCAAGGCCGTGCTGCTGATCGCCGGCGCCGCGCTGATGACCGTCCTGGTGCTCGCCAAGTACCACTTCAACCCCTCCGAACTGCTCGGCGCGGCCGCCTCCGCGAGCGGCAAGGGCTCGGCCTTCCTGGAACCGGGGCTGAAGTACGGGGCCACGAACACCTCCAAGCTCGACTTCATCAGCCTGGGGATCGCCCTGGTGCTCGGCACCGCCGGCCTGCCGCACATCCTGGTCCGCTTCTACACCGTCCCCACCGCCAAGACGGCCCGGAAGTCCGTGCTCTGGGCGATCGGCATCATCGGCGTCTTCTACCTGATGACCCTGGCGCTGGGCTTCGGCGCGGCCGCGCTGGTCGGCCGCAGCGGCATGGTGGCCGTCGAGGGCAAGACGCCCTCCGGCAACACCGCGGCGCCGCTGCTCGCCGAGCAGCTCGGCGGCGGGGCCGGCACCACCGGCGGGGCGATCATGCTCGCGGTGATCTCGGCGGTCGCCTTCGCCACCATCCTCGCCGTGGTCGCCGGGCTCACCCTGGCCTCCTCGGCCTCCTTCGCCCACGACCTCTACGCCAACGTGATCCGGCGCGGCAAGGCGACCGAGAAGGAGGAGGTGCGGTCCGCCAAGTGGGCCGCCGTCGCGATCGGCGCCGTCGCCATCGTGCTCAGCCTCTACGCGGGCAAGCTCAGCACCGCCGCCCTGGTCGCGCTGGCCTTCGCGGTGGCCGCCTCGGCCAACCTGCCGACCCTGCTCTACTCGCTGTTCTGGAAGCGCTTCACCACCACCGGCGCGGTCAGCTCGGTCTACGCGGGCCTGGTCTCCTCGGTGGTGCTGGTGGTGTTCTCCCCGGTGCTCTCCGGGGCCAAGAACTCGCTCTTCCCGGACGCCGACTTCCACTGGTTCCCGCTGGAGAACCCCGGCCTGGTCTCCATCCCGATCGGCTTCCTGGCCGGCTGGCTCGGCACCCTGCTGTCCAAGGAACGTCCGGACCCGGCGAAGTACGCTGAACTGGAGGTCCGCTCGCTCACCGGGCTGGGCGCCCACTGATCGATCAGGCATGACTATGCTGGCCCGGCCCGCCGCGACGGTGGCCGGGCCGGCGGTTTTTCGGGAAGGGATGCACGTGCTGCTCGACACCTTCGGACGACGCGCCGTCGACCTGCGGGTCTCCCTCACCGACCGGTGCAACCTCCGCTGCACGTACTGCATGCCGGAGGAGGGGCTCCAGTGGCTGGCCAAGCCGGACCTGCTCAGCGACGAGGAGATCGTCCGGCTGGTCACCCTCGCCGTGCGCGACCTGGGCGTGCGCGAGGTCCGCTTCACCGGCGGCGAGCCGCTGCTGCGCCCCGGTTTGGTCGCGATCGTCGCCGCCTGCTCCGAGCTGGAGCCGCGCCCCGAGCTGTCGCTGACCACCAACGGCATCGGACTGGCCCGCACCGCGACGGCGCTGCGCGAGGCCGGACTGGACCGGGTCAACGTCTCGCTGGACACCCTCGACCCCGAGGTGTTCCACACCCTCACCCGCCGCCGGCGCCACCAGGACGTGCTGGACGGGCTGGCCGCCGCCGAGGCGGCCGGGCTGGCGCCGGTGAAGCTGAACGCGGTGCTGATGCGCGGGGTCAACGACCACGAGGCGGCCGACCTGCTGGCCTGGTGCCTGGAGCGGGGCTACGAGCTGCGCTTCATCGAGCAGATGCCGCTGGACGCCCAGCACGGCTGGGACCGCTCGTCGATGGTCACCGCGGAGGAGATCCTGGAGCTGCTGCGGACCCGGTTCACGCTCACCCCGGAGCCGTCCGGGCGCCGGGGCGCGGCGCCCGCCGAGCGCTGGGTGGTGGACGGCGGCGCCGGCCGGGTCGGCGTGATCGCCTCCGTCACCCGGCCGTTCTGCCGGGCCTGCGACCGGACCAGGCTGACCGCCGACGGACAGGTGCGCAACTGCCTGTTCGCGACCGGGGAGACCGACCTGCGCACCGCGCTGCGCTCGGGGGCGGACGACGCGGAGCTGGCCGCGCTGTGGCGGGCGGCGATGTGGGGCAAGAAGGCCGGGGCCGGGATCGACGACCCGGAGTTCCACCAGCCCGAGCGGCCGATGTCGGCGATCGGCGGTTAGGCCGGACGGGCCTCAGGCCTCTTCCGGGGTCCAGTCGGCGAAGGCGACGACCTCCTTGAGGAAGCCGCGCACGCCCAGGAACTGGGACAGGTGCTCGCGGTGCTCCTCGCAGGCGAGCCAGGTCTTGCGGCGGTCCGGGGTGTGCAGCTTGGGGTTGTTCCACACCAGCACCCAGTGGGCGTCCGCCCGGCAGCCCTTGGCGGAGCAGATCGGGGTCTGCGGGGTGTCCATCGGGGGCCGTCCTCCGGGGTTCGGCGGGTGCGTGGTCACCGCCAGTCTGTCACGCCGCGCGGGCCCGACCGGATCCGGGCATGGCGACGCCGGGCAGCCACGGGGGGAGCCGCCCGGCGTCGGTCCGTCGCTCCGACGGGGGATGCGGAGCGCGTACGCAGTATGTCACGCCGAAGGCCTCGGATGGGGAGGTCTTGCATGATTAATCTGAGCTTCTTCTGAGCTTTCGCCGACCTGATTCCGGCTCAATCCCCGTAAACCGGGCGGTCAGTTCGCGCTCGGTGACGTTCCGGTGCCGGAGGGCTTTGCCTGTCCTGTACCAGGAGCCGCACCAGCCCCACCCGTACCACCGGGGCCGAGCATCAGCGGGGTGTCGGACGGGAAGTCGAAGGAGCTCGGCAGGCCCGGTGCCCGCTCCCGGCCGGCGTTGGCGATCAGCACCGCGAAGTACGGCAGCAGCACCCCGCCCGCCAGCGCCCCGAAGGCCAGCCAGCGCTCGACGTTCCACAGCACCACCGCGAGCAGTACGCAGACGGTGCGCAGCAGCATCGAGATGACGTAGCGGCGCTGGCGCCCCCGGACGTCCTCGGAGAGGCTGCTGCGCGCCCCCGTGATCCGGTGGATCTGTCCGCCGCCGGCGCTCTTGCCCATGTGTCCAACCGCCCTCGTCCAGGCATCCGCGCGCTGTTCCGCACGGCCTCCTCACGGTACGCCCGGGCGCCCGGGACGACGAGACCGGGTGGGCGAGGCCCACCCGGTCGGGCGTGATACGGGAGCCGTACGGCGTCAGGAGTGTCTACGAGCGCCGGGAGAGGTAGAGCGGGGGGACGGCGTCGGTGAGCCAGACGCCGTTCTCGCTGAGCCGGAACTCGTGGCCGGCCGCCGCCATCGCGGCCGCGTTGACGGTCAGCACGACCGGGCGGCCGTGCCGGGCGCCGACCCGGGTGGCCGTCTCGGTCTCCGCCGAGAGGTGGACGTCCCGGCGGGTCATCGGGCGCAGCCCCTCGCGGAAGATCGACGCCAGGTGGCGGTCGGCGGTGCCGTGGTAGAGCACCGGCGGCGGCACGGTGGCGGTCAGACCGAGGTCGACCGCCACCGTGTGGCCCTGGTTGGCGCGGATCGAGAGGCCGTCCGGGGAGTAGCCGAAGCGGCGCTTGTTGTTGGTGGCCACGACGTGGTCGAGCTCGGGCCTGGTGAGCGGCCTGCCCTTCGCCGTGAGGGCGTCGAGCAGGACGTCGATCCGGACCCAGCCGGAGTCGTCCAGCGTGATCCCCACCAGCTCCGGCTCGTGCCGCAGGATGCGCGACAGCATCTTGCTCGATCTGACCAGCCGCTTCTCGTCCATCATGTTCTTTCCATCCCCCCGTTGGTCAGTGGCTATGAGGCCGGGCTGACCGAACTCATGTTGAAGTCCGCGACACGCACGGGTGGCATCGCGGTGCGGGTGAAGTAGTCGGTCCACTCGCGGGGCAGGCAGGGCTCGGTGCGGCCCGCCTCGGTGATCCGGCCGAGCAGGTCGACCGGGGACTCGTTGAACCGGAAGTTGTTGACCGCGCCGACCACCTCGCCGTTCTCCACCAGGTAGACGCCGTCCCGGGTGAGGCCGGTGAGCAGCAGCGTCGCCGGGTCCACCTCGCGGATGTACCAGAGGCAGGTGAGCAGCAGGCCGCGCTCGGTGCGGGCGATCATCTCGTCCAGGGTCGGCGCGGACTCCTGGTCGGCCGTCTCCAGCACCAGGTTGTCGATGCCCGGGCGCAGCGGCAGGCCGGTGAGGCCGGCCGTCCGGCGGCTGGTGACCAGCTCGGTCAGCACGCCCTCGCGGATCCACTCGGTGGCCTCGATCGGCGCGCCGTTGTCGAAGACCGAGACGTCGCCGCCGGTGCGGTGCGCCAGCACGAACGGGGCGGCCTCCAGGCCGGGCTCGTCCGGATCGGCGCGCAGCGTCAGCGGCAGCGCGGCGAGCTTGTCGCCGACCCTGGTCCCGCCGCCGGGCCGGGAGAAGACCGACCGGCCCTCGACGGCGTCCCGGGCGCCGGCGGCCCAGTGCAGGCAGAGCAGCAGGTCGGCGACGGCCGCGGGCGGCAGCAGCGTCTCGTACCGCCCGGCGGGCAGGTCGATCCGGCGGGCGCCCCAGCCGAGCCGCTTGGTGAGCTCGGCGTGCAGGGCGGGGACGTCGACGTCGGTGAAGTCCCGGGTGCCGGCGCCGACCCAGGCCGAGCCGGTGAGGTCGGCGGTCTTGCCGTTGATCTCGACCATGCCGGTGGGCTGGTCGTGGCGCAGCCGCAGGCCGGTGGAGCTGCCCAGGTAGCTGGTGGTGATCTCGTGCCGGGCGAAGCCGTACAGCAGCTCGCCCTGGGCGGCGGCGCGGGCGAAGGCCTCGCCGAGGGCCGGGCCGAAGGCCTCGAACACCTCGATGGAGGTCTCCGCGGGCGGCGCGGTGAAGTCCGGGGACGACGGCCGGCCGTCGACCAGCGGCTGGGCGTCCTCGGCCGGTCCGGCCGCGCGGGCCGCCGCCTCGGCGGCGCGGACCAGGCCCTCGACGTCCTCGGCGGTGACGGCCTCGCGGGCGACCACGCCGGAGGCGGTGCCCTCGGCGCCGGCCACCGTGGCGATCACGGTGAGGCGGCGGCCGCGGGTGACGCCGTTGGTGGTCAGGGCGTTGCCGGCCCAGCGCAGGTTGGCGGTGGACTCCTCGTCGGCGATCACCACGCAGCCGTCGGCGCGGGACAGGCCGAGGGCCAGCTCGACGAGTTCGTGGGGCTGCATCGCGGTCATCAGTGACCCGCCTCCTGCTGGGTGTTGAGCACGTTGACGTTGCGGAACAGCGCCGACGGGCAGCCGTGGCTGACCGCCGCGATCTGGCCGGGCTGCGCCTTGCCGCAGTTGAAGGCGCCGCCGAGCAGGTAGGTCTGCGGGCCGCCGACGGCCGCCATCGAGCCCCAGAAGTCGGTGGTGGTGGCCTGGTAGGCGAAGTCCTTGACCTGGCCGGCGAGTTCGCCGTTCTTGATGGCGTAGGCGCGCTGGCCGGTGAACTGGAAGTTGTAGCGCTGCATGTCGATCGACCAGGAGCGGTCGCCGACGATGTAGAGGCCGTTCTCCACCCCGGCGAACAGGCCCGCGGTGTCCGGGCCGTCGGCGGCCGGCCGGAGTGAGACGTTGGCCATCCGCTGGACCGGGACGTGCGCGGGGGAGTCCGCGAAGGCGCAGCCGTTGGAGCGCTCGAAGCCCTTCAACTTGGCCATGCCGCGGTCGAGTTGGTAGCCGACCAGGACGCCGTCCTGGATCAGGTCCCAGGACTGGGTGGCGACGCCCTCGTCGTCGTAGCCGATGGTGGACAGGCCGTGCTCGGCGGTGCGGTCGCCGGTGACGTTCATCAGCTCGGAGCCGTAGCGCAGGCTGCCGAGTTGGTCGAAGGTGGCGAAGGAGGTGCCGGCGTAGGCGGCCTCGTAGCCGAGCGCGCGGTCCAGCTCGGTGGCGTGGCCGATCGACTCGTGGATGGTCAGCCAGAGGTTGGACGGGTCGATGACCAGGTCGTAGCGGCCCGGGCGGACGCTCGGGGCCTTCATCTTCTCGGCCAGCAGGACGGGCAGTTCGGCGAGCTCGGCGTCCCAGTCCCACTCGGTGCCGGTCAGGTACTCGTAGCCGCGGCCGACCGGTGGGGCCAGGGTCTGCATCGAGTCGAAGGCGCCGGTGCGCTCGTCGACCGAGGTGGCCTCCAGGTCGGAGTGGAGTCGGATCCGCTGCTGGGTCGTCACGGTGCCCGCGGTGTCGGCGTAGAACTTGTTCTCCTGCACCGTCAGCAGCGCCGCCTGGACGTGCGAGACGCCCGGGGCGGCGAGCAGCCGGGAGCTGCGCTCGGCGAGCAGCGCGGTCTTGTCGGCGTCCGGCACCTCGAAGGGGTTGACCTCGTACGAGGAGACCCAGGTGACGTCCGCGTGGACGGGTTCGTCGGCCAGCTCGACCCGCTCGGTGGAGCCGGCCGCCCGGCTGATCCCGCCGGAGAGCCGGGCCACCGCGACGGCCTGGGCGGCGACCTCCGCCGCGGCCCCCGGGGTGAGGTCGACCCCGGCGGCGAAGCCCCAGGCGCCGTCCAGCAGCACCCGGACGGCGAAGCCCAGCTGGACGCTGTCGGAGGTGCCGGCCGGACGGGCGTCGCGCAGCCGCCAGGAGGCGCTGCGGACCCGCTCCAGGCGGAAGTCGGCGTGGGAGGCGCCGAGTTCGCGGGCCCGGGTGAGGGCGGCGTCGGCGAGGGTGTGCAGCGGCAGGGCGAGGAACAGCGGGTCGACGGCGCGTCCGTGCGCGGCGCCGGCGCTGTCGGCCGGAGGGATCGGAGGCAATCGGGCTCCCAGGTCGCGGAGGGTGGCGGTGCGGCGCCACAGGGGCGTCCGCACCGCATCATTTCCCTTCCACCGGGTTCCCGGCCAGCGCATTTGGCCCGGTGCGTTGCGGTTTCGGCCAGGGGGGTGCGGGGCCGGGCGCCGCCGTCAGGAGACGGACTCCCACCAGCCGTCCAGCTCCGGCGGGTTGTCCACGTCGATCCGCTCGCCGGGGCGCGGGACGGCCAGCGGGACGGCCTGGGCCTTGGCCTCCTTGAGCAGCCGTTCGATCGGCTCGGCCCAGGGGTGCAGGCCCAGGTTGAAGGTGCACCAGTGGACCGGCACCAGCAGCCCGGCGGTGAGGTCCCGGTGGGCGAGGACGGCGTCCTCGGGGGTCATGTGGATGTCCGGCCAGGCCGCGTCGTAGGCGCCGATCTGCACCAGGGCGGCGTCGAACGGGCCGTGCTGCGCGCCGATCCGGGCGTAGCCCTCGAAGTAGCCGGAGTCGCCGGTGTAGAAGACCTTGCGGGTGGGCCCGGCGATCACCCAGGAGCCCCACAGGGTGGTGTTGCGGGTCAGGCCGCGGCCGGAGAAGTGGTGCGCGGAGGTGAGGGTGAGGACCAGCTCGCCCAGGGTGCAGGTCTCGTCCCAGTCCAGCTCGATGATCCGGTGCTCGGGGACGCCCCAGCGGCGCAGGTGGCCGCCGATGCCGAGCGGCACCGCGAAGGGCGCGGACTGGCTGCGCACCAGGCGCTTGACGGTCGCCATGTCGAGGTGGTCGTAGTGGTCGTGGGAGATCAGCACCGCGTCGACCGGCGGCAGCTCCTCCAGCTCGACCGGGACGGGGTGCAGCCGCTTGGGGCCGACGTGGGCGGAGGGGGAGCAGCGGTCGCTCCAGATCGGGTCGAGCAGCACCCGCGAGCCCTCGATCTCGACCAGCGCGGAGGCGTGCCCGTACCAGGTGATCTCCACGCCCTCGGCGGCCGGGCCGGGGGCGGCGGCGGGGCGGACGGTGGGCACCGGGTGGGCCGGGACGCGGCCCTCGCGCTGGAACAGCATCCGGCGGACGGTGTCGCGGTCGACGCTGGGGGCGCTCCCGGCCCGGGCGAGGGTCGAGGGCGCGTTGTGGAAGACGCCGTCGCGGTACTGGGCGGAGTCCCGCACCCGCTCCTCGCGCCCGCCGTCGGGCCGGCGCCCGAACGCCGCTGGCAGGTCGCGCAGCGCCCAGGCGGTCGCGCCCAGGCCCGCGGCCAGGGCGGTGAGGGCGAGCAGTCGTCCGCGTCCGGTGGTGCTCCCGGGCCGTGCCTTGGTCATGCGCCCTGCCTTCGTTTCCTCGCCGGGACTCTTCGGGGGAAGGGTACGTCCGGCCCCGGGGTCGGCCCGCACCACGGGGGCAACGGGCACGCCCGCCCCCGTTGTTCCCACACGGCGTTCCCGTACGGTCCGTCCTTTCGCGGCGGTGCCCCGGCCTGCGGCGGACGGCCGGCGGGCGCCGGGCGCCGCGGGCGTGGATTGTCGGATTGCGACAGTTCCTCCGCTGCGGCGCTGTGGGAGCTCGATTCGCCGCCGCCGCCGACCGCCCGATAGCGTCACACTGCGTACGCGTTCGGACGTACCCGCTCAGACACGGAGAGAGGTGGATCGTTGAGCCGCTCGGTTCTCGTCACCGGAGGAAACCGGGGCATCGGCCTCGCGATCGCCCAGGCCTTCGCCGAGGCGGGCGACAAGGTCGCCATCACCAGCCGTTCGGGCGAGGTGCCCGAGGCCCTCGCGAAGTTCGACGTCCTCGCGGTGCGCTGTGACATCACGGACGCCGCGCAGGTCGACGCCGCCTTCACCGAGATCGAGGAGAAGCACGGCGCGGTCCAGGTGCTGGTCGCCAACGCGGGCATCACCAACGACACCCTGCTGCTGCGGATGTCCGAGGAGGACTTCACCTCCGTCGTGGACACCAACCTGACCGGCACCTTCCGGGTGGTCAAGCGCGCGTCGAAGCTGATGATGCGCGCCAAGAAGGGCCGCGTGGTGCTGATCTCCTCCGTGGTGGGCCTCTCCGGCTCGCCGGGCCAGGCCAACTACGCCGCCTCCAAGGCCGGCCTGGTCGGCTTCGCCCGCTCGCTGGCGCGCGAGCTCGGCCCGCGCAACATCACCGTCAACGTGGTCGCCCCCGGCTTCGTCGACACCGACATGACCGCCGTGCTCAGCGACGAGCGCCGCGCGGAGATCGTCTCGGGCGTGCCGCTGGGCCGCTACGCGGCGCCCGCCGAGGTCGCGTCCACCGTGCGGTTCCTCGGTTCGGACGAGGCCGCGTACATCACCGGAGCCGTCATTCCCGTCGACGGCGGATTGGGCATGGGTCACTGATCATGAGTGGAATCCTCGAGGGCAAGCGGATCCTGATCACCGGTGTGCTGATGGAGTCCTCCATCGCCTTCCACACCGCTCGGCTGGCCCAGGAGCAGGGCGCCGAGATCATCCTCACCGCCTTCCCCCGCCCGAGCCTGACCGAGCGCATCGCCAGGAAGCTGCCGAAGCCGGTCAAGGTGCTGTCGCTGGACGTCTCCAGCCCGGAGGACCTGGCCGGCATCGCCGAGCAGGTCCGCGAGACCCTGCCGACCCTGGACGGCATCGTCCACTCGATCGGTTTCGCCCCGCAGGACGCCCTGGGCGGCAACTTCCTGGACACCCCGTGGGAGTCCGTGGCGACCGCGATGCACGTCTCGGCGTACTCGCTCAAGTCCCTCACCACGGCGCTGCTGCCGCTGATGCAGGACGGCGGCTCGGTCGTCGGCCTGACCTTCGACGCCCAGTACGCGTGGCCGCAGTACGACTGGATGGGCCCGGCCAAGGCCGCCCTGGAGTCGACCAACCGCTACCTGGCCCGCTACCTGGGCGAGCGGGACATCCGCTGCAACCTGATCTCGGCGGGCCCGATCGGCTCGATGGCCGCCAAGTCCATCCCGGGCTTCGGCGACCTGGCCGACACCTGGAACCACCGCTCCCCGCTCAAGTGGGACCTGAGCGACCCGGAGCCGGCCGGCCGCGGCGTCGTCGCCCTGCTGTCGGACTGGTTCCCGAAGACCACCGGCGAGATCATCCACGTCGACGGCGGTCTGCACGCGATCGGCGCCTGACCGACCGCTTTCCGCCACTGCCCGGCACCCCCGCGACGGGGGCGCCGGGCAGTGGCGTTTCCGGCCCCGTCCGGGGCCGGGGCGCGCGCCTACGCGTCGGCGGTCGCGCAGGCGCCGATGGCGCGGCCGGCCTCGACCGAGGCGCGCTGGGGGTCGCCGTCCCGGATGGCGTCCCGGATGGTGTGGTGGCCGATGTAGCGCTCGGCGATCAGCTCGGGGCCGACGTCGTTGCGCAGGTGCTCGCGGGTGACCTCGCCGAGGTCGGAGTAGACGGCCAGCAGCACGTCGTTGTGGGCGGCGGCCACCACGGCGTGGTGGAAGGCGGCGTCGGCCTGGACGAAGTCCTCGGCGTCGCCGGAGTGCCAGGCGGCCTCGCGCCGTTCGAGCGCGGCGTCCAGCAGGCCGAGGTCGCGCTCGGTGCGGCGGGCGGCGGCCAGGCCGGCGGCGGAGGTCTCCAGCGCCGCCCGCAGCTCGGCGACCTGCCCCTGGTCGGCGTCGGCGAAGCGGCGGTGCATCACCCCGGCCAGCTCACTTGTGGCCAGGACGTACGTGCCGGAGCCCTGGCGGATGTCGAGCAGCCCGTTGTGGGCGAGGGCCCGGACGGCCTCCCGGACGGTGTTGCGGGCCACCCCCAGCTGCTCGACCAGGGCGGCCTCGGTGGGGATGCGCGAGCCGACGGGCCACTCCCCGGAGGTGATCTGGGCGCGCAGCTGCGCGATCACCTGGTCGGACAACGGGGTGCGCCTCGGCGAGGACAGCGCCACGGGGACTCCTAGCGACTACGGGGTTGGGTGGGCCGTGGGGGGAAAGTGGCTGATGGACGAACGGGTCGGGACATCATGCCAATTCCGAGGTGCATCAATTCATCCCATCATTCTATGATGGCGCCCATGCCTCCCGCAGCAGACACCACCACCACCTCCTCCCCACGGAGCGGAGAGCGGCCGCAGACCGAGCGGCCGTCCGTCCCCGGCAAGTACCTCGGCGTGCTGTTCGCCGTCGCGATCGCCGCCGCCGCCTTCAACCTGCGCCCCGTGGTCACCAGCCTCGGGCCGCTGCTCGACCAGGTCCGCGACGGCCTCGGGATGAACCCGACGCTCGCCGGGCTGCTGACCGCCGTCCCCTCGCTGTGCTTCGCGCTGTTCGGCCTCGCCGCTCCGACCGCGGCCCGCCGGATCGGCCCGATCGCCGTGATCACGGCCGGCATGGCCGCCATCACGGCGGGTGTGCTGGCCCGCTCCTTCGCCGGCGGTACGGCGGTGTTCCTGCTGTTCACCGCGCTCGCCCTGGCCGGGGTGGCGGTCTCCAACGTGCTGCTGCCGGTGGTCATCAAGCGGTACTTCCCGGAGAAGGTCGGTCCGATGATCGGCCTGTACTCCATGGCGCTGTCCGCCGGCACCGCGCTGGCCGCCCTGGTCAGCGTGCCGCTGACCAGCTCGCTCGGCGGCGACTGGCGTTACGGCCTGGGCAGCTGGGCCGCCCTGGGGGCGCTCGCCCTGCTGCTCTGGCTGCCGCTGCTGATCGCCAAGCGCGAGCGCGGCGAGCGGGCCGGCGGCGCCGCCGCCCCCGCCAGGTTGCCGATCACCCGCAGCCGCACGGCCTGGGCGATGGCCTGCTTCTTCGGCCTCCAGGCCACCGGCGCCTACGTGGTGATGGGCTGGCTGCCGAAGATCTTCCAGGACTCCGGCATCGACAAGGGCACCTCCGGGGTGCTGCTCGCGGTCACCATGGTGATCGGCGTGCCGGTCTCCTTCGTGCTGCCCAACCTGGCCGCCCGGCGCGGTGACCAGCGGATCTTCGTGGTGCTGCTGGCCTGCTGCGGCATCGCCGGGTACTCCGGGCTGGCGCTCGCCCCGGCCGGGGCGCCGTGGGTGTGGGCCGTGCTGGTGGGCCTGTCCAACTGCGCCTTCCCGCTGGTGCTGACCATGATCGGGCTGCGCGCCCGGACGGCCGGCGGGGTGGCCCAGCTGTCCGTCTTCGCCCAGGGGCTCGGCTACCTGATCTCCGTCCCGGGCCCGATCCTGATCGGCCGGATCTACGACGTCACCGGTGAGTGGTACTGGCCGCTGGGCTTCCTGGCCCTGCTGCTGGTGCCGCAGATGCTGTTCGGCCTGCGCGCCGCCCAGGCCCGGCACATCGAGGACGAGGCCGTCCTGCCCGCCGAGCGGGTCAAGGCCTGACCGGGAAGGTCAAGGCCTGGCCAAGGCGGTGGGGCCCGCCGTGGACGGGCGTGTTCGGGGTGGGAGAATCCCGACATGCCCGTTCTCGACCCGAACCCCACCGACGGCCGCAAGCAGCTCGGCCGCATCGCCCTCCTCTTCGGCGGCATCGTGGTGCTGGTGGCGATCATCGCCACCGTCGCCGCCCAGATCGGTTGACCGCCGCCCGTAGCGCCGCCGTCCTCCCGGTGACACCCGGCCGACGGGGCATGATGGCACCCGCCACCCCGGGGAGTGGCGGCAACCGGGAGCATCGCGCCCCCGGCCCGCTTTTCTGCCAAGCTTGCTGGGTATGAGCGCCGACACGCCCCGCAGGATCATCGTTCTCCGCCACGCCAAGGCCGACTGGCCGAACGGCGTGGACGACCACGAGCGGCCGCTGGCCGACCGGGGCCGTCACCAGGCCCCGGACGCCGGCCGCTGGCTGGTCGACTCCGGCATCAACCCCGACTTCGTGCTCTGCTCCACCGCCCTGCGCACCCGCGAGACCTGGAAGCTGGCGGCGCACGAGCTGCCCAAGCGGGCCCGCCGGACGGTGTACGAGGACCGGATCTACGAGGCCAGCCCGGGCGAGATCATCGCCGTCCTCCAGGAGACCCCGGAGGAGTACGCGGACGTGGTGCTGGTCGGCCACAACCCCGGGGTACTGGGCCTGACCCAGGTGCTCGCCGGGGACGCGGGCGACCCGGACGCGCTGGAGCGGCTGCGCCTGGGCGGCTTCCCGACGGCGGCGGTCGCGGTGCTCAGCTTCGGCGGCTCGTGGAAGGGCGTCGAGCCGGGCGTGGCCGAGCTGGTCTCGTACTACACGCCGCAGGACTGACCTCCGGGCCCGGCCGGGCCGCGGAACACCGAGGGGCGGGGGGGGGGATCAGGGCCCCCCCCGCCGGTGGGCCCGCCCCGCGCGAGCCCACGCCCCCCCCGCGCCCCCCCCGCCACCGGTCACTCTGTGTCCGGGAATGTGTGTGGGCATACGTAGGTCTGCGCCGTTCTGCCGAGTCATGTGCTGATAGGGAAGGCATGTGGAGCGTAGCGTGACCGACTCACTGCAAAGCGCTACCGCCACTCGGTCGTCCCCCGATCCGGTGGCGTTCACCCATCGGATCCGGGCAGACGAGCGGAAGAACCGGATCAGCAGGTCAGCCGGGCCGTCCCGACCCGCCTCCTGCGGGCGCACCCGTGTTCGTGCCCCCGGGCGCTCACCTCCTCCGCACCACGCGCCAGTGCGCGCCGTGCCGCTCCACGAAGCCGAGCGAGGCCAACTCGTAGAGCCGTTGCAGGACTTCGTCCGGCGGGAGGCCGGACTGCCGGGCCAGTCGCTCGACCGGAGCGCCTTCGGCCGTGGCCGGTACGGCCTCCAGCACCCGGGCCACCGGTGGCTCCAGCAAGTCCCGCGGCAGCACCGGTCCACCGCGCTGCGGGGCCAGGTCGTCCCCGATCGCCCCGACCAGCTCGGTGATCTCGGCCGCGTCGGTGACCAGCGTGGCGCCGCCGCTGCGGATCAGCGCGTGCACCCCGGCGGAGAGCTCGGAGGTGACGGGCCCCGCGACGCCCATGGTGTGGCGGTTGAGGTCCCGCGCCCGTCTGGCCGTACTCAGGGCGCCGCTGCGCACGGCCGCCTCGACCACCACCGTGCCCCGGGTCAGCGCCGCGATGACCCGGTTGCGGAGCACGAAGCGGAACCGGTTCGGGTGCTCGCCGGGCGGGAGTTCGCTGACCAGCAGGCCCTGTTCGCCGATCCGCCGGATCAGTTCGGCGTTCCCCTTCGGGTAGGCCACGTCGACCCCGCAGGCGAGCACCGCGACCGTCATCCCGCCGACGGCCAGTGCCCCGCGGTGGGCCGCCGCGTCGATCCCGTACGCGGCCCCGGACACCACCACCCAACCGCGCTCGGCCAGTTGGGCCGCGAGCTCGCCCGCGACGTGGGCGCCGTAGGCCGTGCAGGCCCGGGAGCCCACCACCGCCACCGAGCGCAGGGCGAGCAGCCGCAGTGACCCGGTACCGGTCGTCCACAGCCCGATCGGGCGTCCGTCGCCCAGGTCGTCCAGTTGACTGGGCCATTCCGTGTCCCCCGGAATGATGAAGCGTCCACCGACGTCCCGCACCCGTTTCAGGTCGGCCGCCGGGTCGAGCCCGGGGAGTCGGGCCTGGTAGGCGGCCAGCCGGGCCGGGTCCAGCCCGGGGTGGTCGGGGACGGCGCCCTCCCGGATCGCCCGCACCACGTCCACGGCGGGGAGTCCGTCGAGCCAGCGGCCGACCACGGCGTCGCCCGGTTCGCTGAGCCGGTTGAGCAGCACCCGGGCGAGGCGCTCCGCCTCGGGCGCGGCCGACGGACCGGCTTCGTCCGCGTGGGCTGCCCGGGAGTGCCGCAACAGCTGGTTCATGCCGCCTCCTCGTCCTTCGTCGGGAGCCCCTCGGGCTCCGACCGTGTTTCGGGCCGGTCGTCGGGGCCGCTCCGGCGCTGGGCCGGGATGCCGCCGAGGCGGCCGTGACCGCGCTCGGGCAGCGGCAGCCCCTGCTCGACCCCGGTGCGCAGGACCAGGGCGGTGCGCACGTCCCGCTGGTCCGGCCGGTCGCGGCCGGCCAGGTCCGCGACCGTCCAGGCGACCCGGAGCACCCGGTCCAGGCCACGGGCCGTCAGCAGCCCGCGCTCCAGCTGGCGGGCGACGTCGTTGAGCGCTCCGGCCGAGAGCTGCCAACGGGTGCGCAGTTCGTGGCCCGGCACCTCCGCATTGGTCCGCCACGGGGTGTGCGCCAGCCGCGCGGCGGCCCGCTCCCGCGCCTCCAGCACCCGGGCGGCGACGGTCGCGGTGGTCTCCGCCGTGGCGTCCCGCTCCATCAACTCGATCCTGGTCACCGGGGCGACCTGGACCTGGAGGTCGACCCGGTCCAGCAGCGGCCCGGAGAGCCTCCCCTGGTACCGGCTGACCATCACCGGAGTGCACTCGCAGCCCTCGCCCCGCCGTGAGTACCGGCCGCACGGACAGGGGTTGGCGGCCAGGCAGAGCAGGAACCGCGCCGGGAGCCGCAGCGAACCGGCCGAACGGGCGATCACCACCTCGCCCGACTCCAGCGGCTGGCGCAGCGCGTCGAGCACCCGCACGGGGAACTCGGGCGCCTCGTCCAGGAAGAGCACGCCCCGGTGGGCGAGGGAGACCGCGCCCGGCCTCGGCAGGCCGCTGCCGCCGCCGACGATCGCGGGCATCGTGGTGGAGTGGTGCGGGGCGCAGTAGGGCGCGGTGTCGATCAGCGGGCGCCCGACCGGGAGCAGGCCCGCCACCGAGTGGACGGCCGTGACCTCCAGAGACTCCTTCTGGGTCAACGGCGGGAGCAGCGCGGGCAGCCGCTCCGCCAGCATCGTCTTGCCCGCGCCCGGCGGCCCCTTGAGGTAGAGGTGGTGGCCTCCGGCGGCGGCGATCTCCAGAGCGCGCCGGGCCTCGTACTGGCCGGCCACGTCCGCCATGTCGAGGCGCAGGGTCCGCTCGTCGGGCAGGCCCCGGACGCCCGCACTGGGCAGCATCAGCCCGGCCATCAGCGGATCCGGCCGGCCGCCGAGCAGGTCCGGCGGCTCCTCCGGCGCCTCCGCCCCGGTCAGGACGGCGACCAGCTGGCGCAGACTGCGCACCCCGATCACCGTCACGCCCGGCACGAGCGAGGCCTCGGGCGCCGTCTGCTCGGCGACCACGACCCGTTCGTACCCGGCGTCGGCCGCGGCCAGCACCGAGGGCAGCACCCCGCGGACCGGCCGCACCCGGCCGTCCAGCCCCAGCTCACCGATCAACAGAAGGTCGGCGATGGCTGACGGGTCCAGCCGTTCGGCGGCGGCCAGCACGGCGCAGGCCACCGCGAGGTCGAAGCCGCTGCCGCTCTTGGGCACCGAGGCGGGGCTGAGCCCGACGGTCAGCTTGCGCTGCGGCCAGGCCTCCCCGCTGTTGCAGACCGCGGCGCGGACCCTGTCGCGGGCCTCGGTGAGTGCCTTGTCGGGCAGGCCGACCAGGGTGAACGCGGCCACCCCGGGCTCCAGATCGGCCTGGACCTCGACGATCACTCCGTCGACCCCGACCAGCGCGACGGAACAGGTACGGGCGAAGGCCATCTCAGACCACCCCCCGCAGGTGGTCGACCAGGGCCGCACCCCGCGCCCGGTTGACCACGGCCACCAGGTCGATCCGCACCCCGCCCGGTGGGGCGGGCGGCCACTGCGGATCGGACGGCCCGGGGTCGTACCCGGGCCCGGCCAGCCGGGCGAAGTGCTCGGGCCAGCGTTCGACCAGCCAGCGCTCGGCGAGCCGCCGCAGCCGGGCGGCCTTGGCCCGGCCGATGGCCTCGCTGGGTTGTTGGAAGCCCCGCTCGGAGCGGGTCTTCACCTCGCAGACCGCGACGGTGTCGCCGTCGAGGGCGACGATGTCCAGCTCGCCCTCGACGCAGCGCCAGTTGCGGTCGAGGATCCGGAGCCCGGCGTCCGTGAGGTGCCGGGCGGCGACCCGCTCGCCGTAGCGGCCGAGCCCGTTCCTGGTGCTGCGGTCCCCCCCGGCCTCCCCGGCCCCGCCGTCCGCTCCGGTCGCGGCCGCGTTCGGTACGGCCCGGTCCTGCACGGTCTGGTCCTGCACGATGGTGTTCTGCACGGTGACCACCTCCGCCGAGGAGGCTGCACCACTGTGCACACCGATGCCGGGAAATTCCGTTCCCCTGTGGATAACCCGGGCCTGTGGACAACTCTTGTCACCCGCAGGAGTGAGAAGCCCCCGTCACGCGAAATTCGGCTGGACAACGCGGGACGGAGTCGTCCAACGTCAGTTCCCGAAGCCGGACTCGTCCGAGGGCAGCTCCAGATCGCTCTTCGCGAGTTCCTCGATGTTCACGTCCTTGAAGGTCAGCACCCGGACCTTACGGACGAACCGGGCCGGCCGGTACATGTCCCAGACCCACGCATCCGCCATCGACACCTCGAAGAACACCTCGCCCTGGACCGAGTGCACCTGCAGCTCGTAGTCGTTGGTGAGGTAGAACCGTCGCTCGGTCTCGATCACGTACTTGAACAGGCCGACGACGTCCCGGTACTCCCGGTAGAGCTTGAGCTCCATCTCGGTCTCGTACTTCTCGAGATCTTCGGCACTCATCCAGGCGTCCCCTCAACTTGTCACGTCCACCCATTGTGGACCACCGCACCCACGCTCAGAGCCGTACCGGATCGACCGGTGGGCCCTCTGCGAGCAGTCGCTCCAGGAAGTCCGCCAGTCCGGCCGGATGGACCGTCTCGGCGGTCCCCCGCAGTTCCTCGACCGTCCACCAGCGCGCCGCGAGCAGCTGGGCGTGCTCGTCCTCGCCCATGCCCGAGTGGTCCAGGCCCGTCTCCGTGGTCCGGGCCAGGTGGAACCACTGCTCCTGCTCGTAACGCTGTCCCCGAAAGGAGAACGACACCGTGCCGTACGCCACCAAGGGCCCCAGGGCCACACCCCGCAAGCCGGTCTCCTCCGCGAGCTCCCGCTCGGCGGCCGCCCGCACGTCCTCCCCCGGCTCCAAGCCGCCCCCGGGCGTGAACCACCACGTCTCGTCGGGCACCGCGGGATCGACGCCCAGGAACAGGAGGATGCGGTCCAGCCCGTCCAGCAGCAGGATCCGCGCCGCCCGGCGACGCTGTGCAGTCATCGCGGCGCTCCACGCTCCTTCGGTTCGCATCGGTGGTGCTACCGATCCTGCCACCCGGCGCGGCCGTCCGGGGCGATGTTCGGCAGAGCGGCCCGGCCCGCGACGGCCGTACTCAGGAGCTGCGCCCCCGGCCGAGCCGGCGCACCAGGCCGGCCACCCCGCCCACCGCCGAGGTCAGCACGATCAGCGCCGCGCCCGCGACGCTGGCGTAGGCGGCGGGCTCCAGCGGGCCCGGCTCCGCGGCCCGGGGGCCCGCGAAACCGTCGAAGGCCGAGGTCCGCTCCAGCAGGGCGGTCCGGCCGAGGGGCAGCAGGGTGGCCTCGACCCTCGCCTCGACGGCGGTGGCCGGGACGGTCCCGCCGTCGACCTCCAGGTGGGTGCGGGAGTCCAGCGAGCCGACCCGGTTGTCACCGAGCAGGAACAGCCGGCCCTGCGGCACCGTCACGCTGAACGCATCTCCCTGGCGGCCCTGGGTCGCGAGGTACGGCTCGTCCACGGGCTGCCCGTCGACCGTCAGCCGGTGGTCCGCGGCGGTGGTGGCGACGGTGTCGCCGCCGACCGCGACGACCCGCTTGACCATGAGCTCCCCGCCCCAGGCCTGGTCGCGGAAGACCACCACGTCGCCCCGGCCGACGGCGCCGCCGTCGACCTTGCGGGCGAGCACGGTGTCGCCGATCCGGAGCGTCGGGTGCATCGAGGCGGTGGGGATCTTGTACGGCCGGTAGTCGACCGCGATGAGGACGAATCCGCCGATCATCAACACCAGCCCGAGCGCGATCGCGACACCCTGCAGCACCGCGGCGGGCCGGCGGCCGGACCGGGCGGGCGCGGCCGAGTGGTCGGCCGACTGTTCCACGACACTGCTCATCGACACCGTCCACCTTTGGCCGACCGGAGAACACCACTGGCACGCCGGTGGCTCGGGCGCGAACGCCGACGGGCCGTGGCACGTCCGAGCAGATTACTCGTCGGTACCACGGCCCGCGCAAGGGTCGGGGAGGAGCAGGTGGAGCTCAGGACTCCTTCCGGCGCTCCGTCCGGGCCCGCGCCCGACGCACCAGCGGAAGCAGGGCGACGGCACCCACCGCACCGGCCACGGGAGGCGCGGCCGGCAAGGCCGCCGCCAGGCCCTTCTGGTCGAAGGTGTCCGGCACCGGGAGCGTGGACCAGTGGCCGACCGGCCAGGCCACCACGAAGGCACGCCCGATCACGTTGTCCACCGGCACGCTCCCGCCGCCCGGCTGGTCCATGTGGAAGCGGGAGTCCAACGAGTCCGCGCGGTGGTCGCCCATCACCCAGATCCGGCCGTTCGGCACCTTGATCGGGCCGAAGGGCTGAGTCCCGCAGGGGGTGTTGCCCGGGTAGATGTACGGCTCGTTGAGCGCGACGCCGTTGACCTTGACCGGACCGTCGTCCTTGCACTCGACGGTGTCGCCGCCGACCGCGATGACCCGCTTGATCAGGTCCTTCTCGTTGGCGGAGGGCATCAGCCCGACGAAGCTGAGCACGTCCTGGACACCGCGGACGAAGGAGTTGCTGCTCTGCTGGGTCGGCTCGTCGCCCAACCAGCCGCCCGGGTCGTGGAACACCACGACGTCCCCGCGCTCGGGCTCGGCACCGAACCACGGGGTCAGCTTGTCCACCAGCACCCGGTCGCCGACCTGCAGCGTGTTCTGCATCGACTCGGACGGAATGGAGAACGCCTGGACGAAGAAGGTCTTGATCACCAACGCCAGGATCAGTGCGATGCCGACCAGGATCGGCAACTCCTTCAGGAAGGAGCGCTGCTTGCGCGACTTGGCCGGAGCCTCCGACTCAGACTCGTCGGTCGGCCCGCTCTCCGGCCGCCCGGGCTCCGCCGGGCCGTCGGCCCCGCTCCCGTGCTCGTCGGCGGTCTGGGCGGCCGCGTCCTCGACCGCGGCGGACGGCGCCGAGGACTCGGCGGACCGGGTCACCCGACCGCCCGGGCCCTCGGGTTCCCCGGCGCCTGAGCGGGCGCCGATCACCAAATCCCCCACAACGTCTCCTCCCTGCTGTGCGGACGCCTGCGCGCCCGCGCTCAGAGTGCCGCACAGCGGGCACCACGCTCACCACGACCGTGAACGCATCAGGATTGCCCACAGCAGGCTCTCCTGACACCAACCCGGCCCCGGCTCACGACCGGGACCGCTCCCGGCCGCACCTGCACTTCTCTATCACTCCAGGGCATCCGGCTCGCGGTTCCACACGCGCCGTCCGGCCGTCCGACGACCGGAGCGGCTCACCGCGGAGGCCGCCCCGACCGGCGAACGACGAACGGAAGGATGCCCAACACACCCATAACGAGCGGTGGTTCCAATGGAACCGGCCCAATGCCCATCGATTCCGGCGCAGTTCCGCCGGGCCGCGAGGTCGCGGCGAGAGAGGAGAGTGAACCGGGCTCGGCGAGTTGATGGAGCCGGCCCAGCGGCCACCCGATCATGAAGGCGCGACCGACCACGTCGCTCAGCGGGACGGTGCCCTGACCGGGGTTGCCCATGTGGAAGCGGGAGTCGGCGGAGACGTCGCGGTGGTCCCCCATCACCCACAGCCGCCCCTTCGGCACCGTCACCTTGAACGGCTGGCGGGACGGCGGGTTGCCCGCCGCGAGGTACGGCTCGTCCACCGCACGGCCGTTGACGCTGAGCCGCCCCTGCGGGTCGCAGCACTCGACGGTGTCCCCGCCGACGCCGATCACGCGCTTGATCAGGTCCTGCTCGTTGTCGGACGGCAGCAGCCCGACGAAGGTCAGCACGTGCTTCGCCGGGGCCAGGACCGGACCGTCGTCGGCGGCCTTGTGGTCGCTCTCCAGCCAGCCGCCCGGGTCCTTGAACACCACCACGTCGCCGCGCTGCGGCTCACTGCCGAACCAGGGGGTCAACTTGTCCACCAGCACCCGGTCCCCGACCTGGATGGTCTGCTCCATCGAGCCCGAGGGGATCACGAACACCTGGATCATGAAGGTCTTCATCACCAGTGCCACCAGCAGGGCCACCAGGATGATCAGCGGGAACTCGCGCAGCAGCGAGCGCTTGCGCCGCCGGGCCACGCGGCGGGCACTGCGCCGACGATCGGCGCGACCGCGGACCGGCGCGACCGGTCCCGCCCCGGACTCCGCTGCTTCGCCCCCGCTCCCGCCCCCGTCCCCGCCCGGTTCGGGAGCCAGCCGGTCGGCGACCCGGCCCCTACCCCTGGTCCCCACGGCCACCCGTCCCCGGGATCGCGGTGAAGGCCGCGGGCCGGTCCAGTCCGGTCAGGCGCGAGAACGGGTAGACCACCCAGTCCGCCCGGCCGATCACCTTGTCCTCGGGCACGAAGCCGCCACCGGGCTCCCCGAGGTGGTCCCGGGAGTCCCGGGAGGCGCTCCGGTGGTCGCCCAGCACGAACAGCTTGCCGTCCGGCACCAGGACGTCGAAGGCCACGGCGGACGGCTGGTCGCCCGGGGCCAGGTAGCCGCTCTCGTCCACCGGCACGCCGTTGACGGTGAGCGGCGCCCCCGGGCCGGTGCTCCGCACCCGGTCCCCGGCGACGCCGATCACGCGCTTGACGTAGACCGCGTCGCCGGCCGGGACCAGCCCCAGGTCCCGGCCGACCGAGCGGAGGTCGTCCCAGACCCCCGGCGGCTCGGCCGAATCGCGGAGGAAGGAGCCCGTCCCGTCGAAGACCACCACGTCACCGCGCTGGGGGTGCCCGCCGAAGGCGTAGGCGAGCTGGTTGGCGAGCAACCGGTCGCCCGGCCGCAGGGTGTCCTCCATCGAGCCCGAGGGCACCGTGAACGGACGGGCCACGAAGGCGTTCACCAGGAGCAGGGCCGCCAGACAGATCCCGGCCAACAGCAGCAGGTCCCGCGAGCGCGACCGCCCGGGCTCCTCGGCCTCGTCCTCGGCCTCCGGCTCCACCCCTGAGGCCCCCGGCCCTTCGAGCCGCTCAGGACGTTCGAGCCGCTCCGGCCGCGCAGCCCGATCCGGCTCGGAAACGACCGCGGACCGCGACAGCGAGTCCGCACCGGTGGGTGCGGGACTGCCGTCGCGGTCCGCGGGTGGTTCGTGCGTGCTCATCGGGCGCAGAGCTTACCTTGCGGTGGCCCGGTCCCTCGGAGCGCTCCGGTCCCCCGGCGCGGCCGGGGGGCGGTGGATCAGCGGTCGCGCTTCTCCTTGATCTTCGCGGCCTTGCCGCGGAGGTCACGCAGGTAGTACAGCTTGGCGCGGCGAACCGCACCGCGGGTCACGACCTCGATCTTCTCGACGACCGGGGTGTGCACCGGGAAGGTGCGCTCCACGCCGACGTTGAAGCTGACCTTGCGGACGGTGAAGGTCTCACCGACGCCGGCGCCGTGGCGGCGGATGACGACGCCCTGGAAGACCTGGACACGGGAGCGGTTGCCCTCGATGACCCGGACGTGAACCTTCAGGGTGTCACCGGCGCGGAAGGCCGGAATGTCGGTGCGCAGCGAGGCCGCGTCGACAGCAGCGAGCTTGTTGCTCATGTTGCTCTCCATCGCAGGCGCCACGGGCCGCCCACGGAAGTTCGTCACAATGGGGTGAGCTGCGGGCCGCATCGGCTGACGGCGATCCCCCCGTGGCGAGGGCGCCGGTCCACGTGCCCCCTACGGAAGGGGGCCAGCGACAGACAGCAGCGGCCTATTCTTCCACATCGACGGCCGTGGACCGAAATCGGCCGAGCTCCTCGTCCCAGGCCAGGCCCAGGACGTCGAGCGCCGCCCGGTCCTTCTTGTCGAAGGCCCCGTGCTGCCAGCGCCCGACCAGGTCGGGCCGGTTGGCCAGGGTGCGGGCGAAGGCCTGCTCCCGCCGCCAGCGGGCGATCTTGCCGTGGTTGCCGCTGAGCAGGACGTCCGGGACGGTCCGGCCGCGCCACTCGGCGGGCTTGGTGTAGACCGGGCCCTCCAGCAGGTCGGCCATCGCGCCGGGCGCGAAGGAGTCGTCCCGGTGCGACTCGGCGTTGCCGAGCACGCCGGGCAGCAGTCGGGCGATCGCCTCGACCATCACCAGCACCGCGACCTCGCCGCCGGCCAGCACGTAGTCGCCGATCGAGGCCTCGACCACCGGCATCCGGGTGGCCGCCTCCTCGATGACCCGGCGGTCGATGCCCTCGTACCGCGCGGGGGTGAACGCCAGCCAGGGGCGCCCGGCGAGCTCCTGGGCGAGCTCCTGGGTGAACGGCCGCCCGCTGGGCGTGGGAACGACCAGGGTGGGCAGCTCGCCCTCGGGGCCGCCGGCCACCACCGCGTCCAGCGCCTCGCCCCACGGCTCGGGCTTCATCACCATGCCGGGCCCGCCGCCGTACGGGCTGTCGTCCACCGTGCGGTGCACGTCGTGGGTCCATCCGCGCAGGTCGTGGACGTGCACGTCCAGCTGGCCGCGGGCCCGGGCCTTGCCGACCAGCGAGATGTTCAGCGGCTCCAGGTACTCCGGGAAGATCGAGACGACGTCGATCCGCATCCCCGACTGCACGGTCCCCGGCTGCACCATCCCCGCCTGCGCGGTCCCCGGCTGCACCATCCCCGCCTGCGCGGTCCCCGGCTGCCCACCGCGGGCAGCCGCCGAGGCACTCTCCGGGGCGGGCTCGGGAGCGGCCGTCGGGGCGAGGTCCTGCTCGGCGCTCACTCCGACTCCTCCGGCTCCTCCGAGGCGCTGCCGACGACCTCGGCCTCGTCGAGGTCGATCAGCCCGGGCGGCGGGGTGATCACGGCCCGCTGGTTCTCCAGGTCGATGGTCGGCACGATCTGGGTGACGAAGGGCACCAGCACCTCCGTGCCGTCGGCCTTCTCCACCGTGAGCAGGTCCTGGTACGGCAGGTGGACGACCGCGGTCAGCTCGCCGACCGGGGTGCCATCGAGCAGCACCACGTCGAGGCCGACCAGCTGGTGGTCGTAGTACTCCTCCGGATCGTCCGGACGCTCCTCCGGGTCGACCTCGGAGATCAGCACGGTGCCCCGCAGCGCCTCCGCCGCGTTGCGGTCCTTGACGCCGGCGAAGCGCAGCAGCAGCCGGCCGCTGTGCACCCGGCCGGACTCGACGGTCAGGGGCCCGGTCGAGGCCGGGTCGGTGAGCAGGACGGCACCGGGGCCGAGCCGGAGTTCCGGCTCGTCGGTGCGGACCTCGACACTGACGTCCCCCCGGATGCCGTGGGCACGGCCGATCCTGCCGACGACGAGCTGCACGGTGATCGTTCTCCTGGAGTTGCTGGGCGAGAAGGCAGAGACAAAGGCAGAGACAGAAGCGGTGACGCAGCCCGGTCACGAAGACCGGTGACGAGAGCCGAGGACAGCGGCCGGAGACAGAAAAAGGCCGACCGGGACGACATGCGTCCCGGTCGGCCTCAAGCCCGACGGCTGAACGAGCAGCTGCGTCAGCGAATGTTGTCCACGTCGACCAG
Organism: Kitasatospora sp. NPDC059827; assembly: GCF_042731675.1. Lineage (NCBI taxonomy): Bacteria > Bacillati > Actinomycetota > Actinomycetes > Kitasatosporales > Streptomycetaceae > Kitasatospora > Kitasatospora sp. NPDC059827. The sequence continues at coordinate 210,521 of NZ_JBHWIV010000003.1, forward strand.
GTCGACCCGGACGTTGCGACCGCCGAGGGCGCCGACCACGGTGCGCAGTGCGCGCGCCGTGCGGCCACCCCGGCCGATCACCTTGCCGAGGTCATCGGGGTGCACTCGCACCTCGATGGTGTTCCCCCGACGCAGGTTGCGCGAGCGCACCTGCACCTCGTCGGGGTGCTCGACGATGCCCTTCACCAAATGGTCGAGGGCGTCCTCGATCACGATCAGGCCTCGGCGCCGGCGTCGGCCTCAGCCTCGGCCTTGTCCGACTTCTTGGCCTTCGGGGTGATGGCGACACCGGTGGTGGCGTCCTCGAAGCCGGCGACGGCCTTCGCGAACAGGTGCGAGAAGTCCTCGACCTTGGGCTCGGCGACCAGCAGCGGCGCCGGGGCCGGCAGGCCCTTGAACTTCTGCCAGTCACCGGTCAGCTTGAGGATGGCGAGCACCGGCTCGGTCGGCTGGGCGCCGACGGACAGCCAGTACTGGGCGCGGTCGGTGTCGACCTCGATCTTCGAGGGGTTGTAGGTCGGCTGGTAGATGCCGATCTCCTCGATCGCGCGGCCGTCACGCTTGGTGCGCGAGTCGGCGACGACGATGCGGTAGTGCGGGGCGCGAATCTTGCCGAGACGCTTGAGCTTGATCTTGACTGCCACGGGAGTGGATTCTCCTGGTGTTGACGTGGGTGAGCGGTCTCGCCGTCCGCGTGGGGTTGCGGGGCGGTCCGCTCAAGGGACACGCCAGCCGTAGGAGAGAGGGGTCCTGCTCGGCTGCCGAGTACTCAGCTGTCCATTCTGCCATATCGGCGGCAGGGCTCTTCACCCGGCCTTCGCAGACGGAGCCGGGGAGCACCTGTGCCGCGGCCGGGGCGACCGGGCCGGAGCAGGGGGACGGTTCAGGGCTCGACCGGGAGCCCCCGCTCCCGGTCAGCCCACAGACTCACCGATGCCACCGGTGTCGATCATCCCGGCCGGGCCGACTGCCCGCACAGTCGCCGACCGGTCCCGACCCCGGATTACGCGATCTTGAACGGCTGCTGGCACGCGCCGCAGACGATGGACGCCTGGGCGAGCACCGACGGCACGACGCGGACGTTGCGCCCGCAGCCGCACACCGCCTTGACCCGGACGCCGCCCCCGGAGGAGCCGTGCCGGGCGGCCGGGCCGCGGAACGCGCGGTTGGCGCCGTCGCCGGCCACCGCCTCCTGGTGCGCGCCGAGGGCGCGGTCCAGTCGCTCGATGGTGTCGGCGTAGCGCTCCTGCGTCTCCTTGAGCATGGTCACCTGGGAGAAGCCGCTGCTGGCGTGCGGCTCGACCGGGTGCGCCAGGCCCAGCTCGGAGGCGAGCATCAGGAAGCGCCGGTTGTGGTAGCGGCCGGCCCGCGAGGTGTCCCGGATGTCCCGGGCCGCGGCCAGACCGTGGGCAGCCTCGTGGAGGAGCCGCTCGAAACCGAGCCGCGTGCCACAGGCCGAGGAGGACTCGCCGATCAGTGCCTCGGGCGAGGCCAGGTCGGGGAGGTCCTGGTGGTAGGCCTGGATGTCGCTCCAGGCGGCGGCCAGTTCGGCCGCGAGGACGAGGGGCTGTGTCGTGCTCACGCTAGACCAACGATGCAGAGTGCGCCGATGTTCCGCATGTTCCCGTTCTCCGGGAATTCCCAGGGAACTCCCAGGAATGCACGACTGCGCGCGAATTGCGCGTTCCGGATCTGAGGCAAGACCAACCCCCTGCGGGTTTCGGCCCGTCGCAACGTCGGCGGGCCTCGTGAATTCCGTCCGGGGAGCGGGCTGTCGCCCCCTGGACGTACGGCCCGTGGACCCGTCGAAGTTGACAGGGCCACGGGCCGTACACCGTACCGCTATTCCGTTAATACCGGCAGTTGACCGGCCAGTAGGGATGTCACCTACTCGGCCCCCTCCGGCAGAGTTACCGGATTCTTACCCGCCCGCATTTCGGGCAAATGTCGCCGCCACCGGTCATTACCCGACGACCGCCGACATCGGTGGGCGGCACGCGATCAGTACGCGCACGCCGCGATGACGTCAGTACGAACGCGCGACGATCGCGATATTGCCGTCCTGGTCGTCCGCCTGCGGCACCGAACCGTCGGCCGCGACGATGCAGCGCACCGTGACGCCCTGCTCGGCCAGCTTGGCCTCGCCCTCCGGGCCGAGGTCGGCCCAGGAGATCCGGGCCCAGCCGGTCGCGGCGGCCTCCACGGCCTCGTCGAGGGTCTTGACGTCGACGGTGCGGGACTCGCGGCGCTCGCGGGACTGGCGCAGCAGCAGCGCCTGGTCCTCCTCCAGGAGGCCCGGCAGCAGGGCGGCCAGCGCGTCGATGGAGACCGGCTCCTTGCCGCCCGGGATGCGGCGGGCCAGCATCGCGGTGCCGTTCTCCAGGTCGCGCGGGCCGACCTCGATGCGCACCGGAACGCCCTTGAGCTCCCAGTCGACGGCGCGACGGCCGAACGGGGTGTCGGTGCGGTCGTCGACCACGACCCGGATGCCGACGGCCTCCAGCTGGGCGCCGATCTCACGGACCTTGGCGATGACGGCGTCGTCGCCCTTGATGGCCAGCACCACGGCCTGGACCGCGGCCAGGCGCGGGGGCACCCGCAGGCCGTTGTCGTCGCCGTGGGACATGATCAGGCCGCCGACCATGCGGGTCGAGACGCCCCAGGAGGTCTGCCAGACGTGCTCGCGCTCGGCGCCCTGCAGCTGGTAGGTGGTGTTGAACGCCTTGGCGAAGTTCTGGCCCAGCTCGTGGCTGGTGCCCATCTGCAGCGCCTTGCCGTCACCCATCATGCCTTCGAGGGTGAGGGTGTTGATGGCGCCGGCGAAGCGCTCCTTGGCGGTCTTGCGGCCGAGCACGACGTCGATGCCGAGCACGTTGGTCATGAAGTCGCCGTAGACCTGGGTGTGGATCATCGACGCGTACGCGCGGGCGTCCTCGTAGGTGGCGTGGGCGGTGTGGCCCTCCTGCCAGAGGAACTCGGTGGTGCGCAGGAAGACGCGCGGGCGGAGCTCCCAACGGACCACGTTGGCCCACTGGTTGATCAGCAGGGGCAGGTCGCGGTGGCTCTGCACCCACTTCGAGAAGTACTCGTTGATGATGGTCTCGGAGGTCGGCCGGACGACGACCGGCTCCTCCAGCTGCTTGCCGCCGCCGTGGGTGACCACCGCGAGCTCGGGTGCGAAGCCCTCGACGTGCTCGGCTTCCTTCGTCAGGTAGGACTGCGGGATGAACATCGGGAAGTAGGCGTTCTGGGCGCCCGCCTTCTTGATGCGCGCGTCCATCTCCTGCTGCATCCGCTCCCACAGCCCGTAGCCGTACGGTCGGATGACCATGGTGCCGCGCACCGGACCGTTGTCGGCCAGCTCGGCCTTGTTGATGAGGTCCTGGTACCAGCGCGGGAAGTCTTCCGCCTGAGGGGTGAGAACGGGTGCCTTAGCCATGGGCGGAATGGTACGGGGAGCGGCCCCCTCACTTCGAATCGGTATCACACCGACGAGGGGGTGAGGACACCCTCAGTCGTGGCACACCGACCGCGGTCCGTCCGCAGGGGGCGCACGACCGCGACACGCGCGCACCACCCTGCACCCCTCTGGACGCCGGGCCCGACCCGCTGTTCGCTGGAGTGGGGCGGGACTTTGGGGGAGCCGTAGCTGCACACCGAAGGACCGGATGGGAGGCCGCGATGGCTTCAGCTCGGACGACCGGCACGACCGCACGACCAGGGACCGCACGACCAACCGGCGCACGACCGACCGGCGCACGACCGCACCACCCCCCGCAGGAGGCCGCGGGGCCCGCGCGGGCGCGCGACTGGGCGGAGATCCAGGAGCGCATGCTGGTGCCGCTCTACGAGGCGGTGCACGACCGCCTGGAGGTCGGCCCGGCGAGCAGCGTGCTGGGACTGGGCTGCCGGTCCGGACTGGCCCTGCTGCTGGCCGCCGGACGGGGCGCCCAGGTCGCCGGGCAGGAGCCGCGGGACGAGCTGCGCGAGCTGGCCCGGGGGCGTCGGCTGCGGGTGTGCGCGGGGGCCCGGCCGGCCGCCGCCGTCCCCCGCTCGGCCCATTCGCTGGTGACGGTCTTCGACCAGTTGCCCGGCTCCGCCGAGCCCGGGCCGGTGGTCGCCGAGGCGGCCCGGCACACCCTCCCGGGCGGGCACGTGGTGCTCGCCGCCTGGGGACCGCCGGAGCGCTGCGAGAGCGCCCCGGTGCTGGACGCGGCCCGCCGGATGGCCGGGCGGACCACCGCGCGCGACCCGTTCGAACTGAGCGCGCCGGGAACGCTGGAGGACCTGCTGGCCCCGGCCGGCCTGCGCCCGGCCGGCAGCGGCCGGGTGAGCTGCCCGTTCGCCTACCCGGACCTCGACAGCGCGGTGCGCGGCCTGCTCTCCACCGGACTGTTCGAGGCGGCCGAGGAGTTCTCCGGTGCCCCGCTGGTGGCCAAGGAGCTGGAGGAGGCGCTGCAGCCGTACCTGCGCCCGGACGGCTCGGTCCGGATGGAGAACGTCTTCCGCTACCTGATCGCCGAGCGGCCGCGCTGAAAGCCCCCGACCAACGGAAACCGGGGGCGCCCGCCACCACGGCGGGCGCCCCCGGTTCCCCGGCTCACGCCTCCTCGGAAGCCTTCCGCGGCACCCCGGCGGCCCGGTAGGCCGCCTCCTCGTCGAGGGTCTCCGCCTCCAGCAGCGCCGCCGCCAGCGCGTCCAGCCGCTGCCGCTCCTCGTTCAGGATCCGCACCGCGTCCTCGTAGCACTCGGCGACGATCCGCCGGGCCTCCTCGTCCACCGCGTCCAGCGTGGTCGGCGCCGCCGAGAGCCCGTACGCGCCCTGGGCGTCCGCGGGCACGGCGGTGAGCCGCCCGACCCGCTCGCTCATCCCCCAGCGCCCGGCCATCCCGCGGGCGATGTTGGTGACCTGCTCCAGGTCGCTCTCCGCGCCGGTGGTGATCACCCCGTAGACCACCTGCTCGGCGGCCATCCCGCCGAGCGCGCCGATGATCCGGCCGCGCAGATAGGGCTCGGTGTACGAGTAGCGGTCGTTCTCCGGGGTGGAGAGGGTGACGCCGAGGGCCCGGCCGCGCGGCACGATGGTGATCTTGCGGACCGGGTCCGCCCCCGGCTGGAGCATGCCCAGCAGCGCGTGGCCGCTCTCGTGGTACGCCGTCCGCTCGCGCTCCTCCTGCGGCATCACCAGCGGTCGCACGGCGCCGAGTTGGACCTTCTCCAGGGCGTCCGAGAGGTCCCGCTCGTTGACCGCGTCCTGCTCCCGCTTGACGGCCAGCAGGGCGGCCTCGTTGACCAGGTTGGCGAGTTCGGCGCCGGTCATCCCGGGGGTGACCTTGGCCAGCTGGGTGAGGTCGGTGTCGCCGGCCAGCGGGACGGTCCGGGTGTGGATGCGCAGGATCGCGGCGCGCCCCTCCCGGTCGGGCGGGCTGACGGTGATCCGGCGGTCGAAGCGGCCGGGGCGCAGCAGCGCCGGGTCGAGCACGTCGGCCCGGTTGGTCGCGGCGATCACGATGACGCCCTCGGAGCCGGTGAAGCCGTCCATCTCGGTGAGGATCTGGTTGAGCGTCTGCTCGCGCTCGTCGTGCCCGCCCATGCCGCCGCCGGCGCCGCGCTGGCGGCCGATGGTGTCGATCTCGTCGATGAAGATGATCGCCGGGGCGACCTTGCGGGCCTCGGCGAACAGTTCGCGGACCCGGCTGGCGCCGACACCGACGATCATCTCGATGAACTCGGAGGCGGAGGCGGAGAAGAACGGCACGTCCGCCTCGCCGGCCACGGCCCGGGCCAGCAGGGTCTTGCCGGTGCCGGGCGGGCCACTGAGCAGCACCCCGCGCGGCATCTTGGCACCGAGCTTGCGGTAGCGCTCGGGGTGCTTCAAGTAGTCGACCACTTCGGTGAGTTCGGCCTCGACCTCGTCGATGCCGGCCACGTCGGCGAAGGTGGTGCGCTTGCCCTGGTCGGCGGTGACCGGCTTGGGCGGGGCCTTGCGGCCGAGCGGTCCGCCGCCGAGCCCGCCGGCCATCCGACGGGCCAGCAGCACCCAGATGAAGACCAGCAGCAGCATCGGGGCGAGCGAGAGCAGCAGGTTGGTCAGGAAGCTGCGCTGCTGGACCGGGGAGGTGGCGGTGACCTCGACGCCCTGCTGCTGCAGGGTGGTCCACAGGTTGTCGCCCGCGAAGGAGGGGCGCTGGGTGTCGAAGTCGGTGTAGTCGCCCTTGCCGCCGTCGGGTTTGGGCTGGGCGCTCTTGAGGGTGCCCTCGATCGCGTCGCCCTTGGAGTAGATCTTGGTGATGTTGCCCTTGTTCAGCTGGTTGTTGAACTCGGTGTAGGAGATCGTGGTGGCGCCCTCGTTGCCGAAGAACGACAGCAGCAGGTCGGAGATCAGGAACACCACGAGTGCGGTCAGGACGAGGCCCGCCCAGCCGCCGGGCATCCGGCGGCGGGGCGGCGGCGGGGGCGGGGCGCCCTCGGACCGCCAGGGCTGGTCGGGGGTCTGGCGCGGCGGCACGGGTTCGGTCACCCACCGGACGATACGGACAGCCACTGGGGCGGGCCAACCGCAACGCCGCGCCGGACCGCCCGTACGGCCGCACCGACGCCTCCGACCAGCGGATATGACCTCCCGTCGGCGGGCTAGGCCGCGCCTCCCGGCCACTCCTCCGCGGTCAGCGCGAACCGCTCGTGGTCGCGCCAGTCCCCCTGGAGGAACAGCATCCGCGGGGTGTAGCCCTCGTGCCGGAAGCCCAGCCGCTTGGCCAGCGCGATCGAGCGCTCGTTCTCCGGCTGCACGTTGATCTCCAGCCGGTGCAGGCCCAGCCCGTCGGCCGACTGCGGGGCGAAGCAGCGGTCCAGGATCAGCCGCAGGCCCTCGGTCATCCGCCCGGTGCCGGCGTACGGCAGGTACGAGTCGTAGCCCAGCGAGGCGTTGCAGAACCGGCCCATCACGATGTTGGCGACGTTCACCTTGCCGACCAGCCCGCCGCTCTCCCGGTCGAGGATCAGGAACGTGCGCAGGCCGGCGCCCTGGCGTCCCAGCAGCTCGGGCAGCCCGTCCGGCTCGACCGGGTTCCACCGTCCGATGTGCTCGGCGGACCGTCGGACCGCCTCCGCGTACACAACCTCGTCCTCGGCCCTCGGGGCCCTGATCATCACTCGCACGGCGACATCATCTGACATGCCGACATCATCCGGCACTGCGAAGCCCGTCGGACACGACCGCACCCACCGTCCCACCGGCGTCGCCCCGGACACGCGTGCGGCCCGCCGCCCGGAGGATTCCGGACGACGGGCCGCAACAGCGGGAAACCGAGGACTACAGCAGGTCCTTGAACTCCTTGGGCAGTTCGAAGTCGGCCGGGCCCTTGCCCGCGCCGAGACCGAACGCGCCGCCGCCGTCGGCCGGGCCCTGCTCGGCGCCCGGGCCGAGCGCGCGGCGCTCGGCGGCCGCAGCCTCCTCCTGGGCCCGCTTCAGCGGGTTGCCGCTCTTGCGCTTGCCCTTGGCCTGCGGGGCCTTCTTGCCGGACTTCTTGGCGCCGCCGCCCATGCCCGGGATCCCCGGCATGCCGGGCATGCCCTTGCCGGAGGCCATCGCGGACATCATCTTGCGGGCGTCGAAGAACCGCTCGACCAGGTTCTTGACCTCGCCGACCTGGACGCCCGCGCCCTTGGCGATGCGGGCCCGGCGGGAGCCGTTGATCAGCTCCGGCTCGGCGCGCTCGGTCGGGGTCATCGACTTGATGATCGCGCCGACCCGGTTGACGTCCTTGTCGTCGATGTTGTTGATCTGCTCGCGGATCTGGCCCATGCCGGGCAGCATGCCGAGCAGCTTGGAGATCGAGCCCATCTTCTGGACCTGCTCCAGCTGGGACAGGAAGTCGTCCAGCGTGAAGGCCTTCGGGCCGCCGCGCAGCTTGGCGGCGATCTTCTCGGCCTCGGCCTGCGAGAAGGTCTGCTCGGCCTTCTCGATCAGCGAGAGGACGTCGCCCATGCCCAGGATGCGCGAGGCCATCCGGTCCGGGTGGAAGGCGTCGAAGTCGTCGACCTTCTCGCCGTTGGAGGCGAACATGATCTGGCGGCCGGTGACGTGCGCGACCGACAGGGCGGCACCACCGCGGGCGTCGCCGTCGAGCTTGGAGAGCACGACACCGGTGAAGTCGACGCCTTCGAGGAAGGCCTGCGCGGTGGTGACCGCGTCCTGGCCGATCATCGCGTCGACGACGAACAGGACCTCGTCCGGGTTCACCGCGGCGCGGATGTCGGCGGCCTGCTGCATCAGCTCGGCGTCGATGCCCAGGCGGCCGGCGGTGTCGACGACGACGACGTCGTACTGCTTCTGCTTGGCGTACTCGATCGAGTCCCGGGCGACCTGCACCGGGTCACCGACGCCGTTGCCCGGCTGCGGGCCGTAGAAGGCCACGCCGGCGCGGTCGGCGACCACCTGGAGCTGGTTGACCGCGTTGGGGCGCTGGAGGTCGCAGGCGACCAGCAGCGGGGTGTGCTTCTGCTGCTTCAGCCAGTGGCCGAGCTTGCCCGCCAGGGTGGTCTTACCGGCACCCTGCAGACCGGCGAGCATGATGACCGTCGGGCCGTTCTTGGCGAACCGCACCCGGCGGGTCTCGCCACCGAGGATGGCGATGAGCTCCTCGTTGACGATCTTGATGATCTGCTGTGCTGGGTTCAGCGCACCGGAGACCTCGACGCCGGCCGCACGCTCCTTGACCTGCTTGATGAAGGCCCGGACGACCGGCAGCGCGACGTCCGCCTCCAGCAGCGCGATGCGGATCTCGCGGGCGGTGGCGTCGATGTCCGCCTCGCTCAGGCGGCCCTTGCCCCGGAGGTTCTTGAACGTCGCTGCGAGGCGATCGGAAAGGGTGTCGAACACGTCGTCGCGGGTCCTCTGCGGCATCGGTATCGGTACGGTCGTCGTCCCCAGGGTATCCGGCCGCCCCGGGTACGGTCTCCACCCCCGTGCGAGCGGCCCTCCACCTCCCGTGCGAGCGGCCCTCGGCCACCCGTGCGGGAGGCCCTCAGCCCAGCGCCGACCGGACCGCCGCCGCCACCTCCCGGGCCCGCTCGGCGGCCAGCGGCAGGCCGGCCGGATCGGTCAGGTAGAAGGAGTCGACCGCCTCCGCCCCCAGCGTGGAGACGTGCGCGGTGCGCACCCGCACCCCCGCCCCGTCCAGCGCCCGGCCGATCCGGTGCAGCAGCCCGGGGGCGTCGTGCGCCCGGACCTCCAGCACGGTCGCGGTCGCCGAGGCCACCGCGGGCGCCACCGTGACCAGCGGCGGCGGGGTCGGGATGCCCTTGCGGCGCGGGGCGGCGGCGTCCCGCTCGGCGAGCCGGCGGGAGACGTCCAGCGAGCCGTCCAACGCCCGGCGCAGGTCCGCGCGCAGCCGGGCCGCCTCCGGCAGCTCGCCGAACTCGGCCGCCACCCGCCAGGACAGCAGCAGCACCGGGCCGGCGCCGATCGGGTCCAGCTCGCGCAGGCCCGCCGAGCGGACGGTCAGCCGGTGCAGCGCCAGCACCCCGGCGACCGTGCCGAGCAGCCCGGGCCGGTCCGGGACGGCCAGGTTCAGCTCGACGCCCATCGGCTCGGTGCCCGGGTCCGCCCCCTCGGCCTGGGCCAGCAGCGACAGCGCGGGGGCGCCGGTGCGGGCGGCCTCGACCGCCAGCCGCTCCTGCTCCGCGCCGGGCTCCGCCTCCACCGGGGCGGCCCCGCCGCCGGCCAGCTGCGCGGCGACCCGGGCCACCAGGCCGTCCACCAGGGAGGCCCGCCAGCTGCTCCACGCGGCCGGGCCGGTGGCCAGCGCGTCGGCCTCGGTGAGGGCGTGCAGCAGTTCCAGCTCCGGCAGGGTGCCGACCGCCTTGGTGATCGTCTCGACGGTGGCCGGGTCGTCCGGGTCGCGCCGGGTGGCGGTGTCCACCAGCGTCAGGTGGTGGCGGACCAGCACCGCCAGGGTCTCGGTGTCCTCGGCGGGGAAGCCCATCCGCACGGCCAGGTCGCGGACGATCACCTCGCCGGCCTCGCTGTGGTCGCCGGGCCAGCCCTTGCCGAGGTCGTGCAGCAGCGCGGCCACCAGCAGCAGGTCCGGTCGGGCCACCCGGCGGGTCATCGCGGCGGCCCGGACCGCGGTCTCGACCAGGTGCCGGTCCACCGTCCAGCGGTGCACCGCGTTGCGCTGCGGACGGCAGCGGACCCGCTCCCAGTCCGGCAGCAGCCTGGTCACCAGCCCCTCCGCCTCCAGCGCCTCCCACACCGGGACGGCCGCCTCCCCCGCCCCCAGCAGGGTCACCAGCTGCTCGCGCGCCTCGTCCGGCCAGGGCACCGGCAGCGGGCGGCACTCGGCGGCCAGCCGGCGCACCGTCGCGTACGAGACGGTCAGCCCGTTCTGCGCGGCGGCGGCCGCGGCGCGCAGCGGCAGCACCGGGTCGGCGGCCGGGCGGGCGGCCTGGGCGAGCACCGCCTCGCCGTCCTGCTCGACCACGCCCTCGGCGAGCGGGCGGCGGGCGACGGCGCCCCGGGCCACCGCGCCGGCGCCCCGCCCGGCGCCGGTGAACGGGAAGCCCAGCCGGACCGCCCGGCGGCCGCGGCCGGACCGGGCGGCGAGCACCCGGTCCACCGCCCGCCAGGTGACGTCGCTCGCGTAGGCGATGGTCCGGGCGGCCTCGTAGACCTGGCGCAGCAGGGTGTCGGCGTCCAGCACGCCGAGCCGCTCGGCGACCTGGTCCTGGTCCTGGAGGCCGAGCCGCTCGGTGGCCCGGCCGGTGACCAGGTGCAGCGCGTCGCGGACGTCGGCGAGGCGCAGGGCGGCGGTGTCCAGGCCGTCCCGGGGCGCGTCGGCCAGCCAGGTGGCGGCGACGGCGTCCAGCGCGACCAGGTCGCGCAGACCGCCCCGGGCCTCCTTGAGGTCGGGCTCCAGCAGGAAGGACAGTTCGCCGTGCCGCTCGGCCCGCTCCCGGCCCAGCTCGCGCAGTTCGGGCAGCCGCACGGGGGCGCTCGCGCGCCAGTCGGTGAACACCGCGGAACGCAGCGCGGCGGTGAGTTCCCGATCCCCGGCCAGGTGCCGGGCGTCCAGCAGGCCGAGCTGGGCCTTGAGGTCGGCGGCGGCCACCGCCCGGGCCTCGGCGACGGTGCGCACCGAGTGGTCGAGCTTGGCGCCCGTGTCCCAGACCGGGTACCAGATCCGCTCCGGCAGCTCGCGCGGGACGGGGCCGGAGTGCAGCAGCAGGACGTCCAGGTCGCTGCGCGGGGACAGCTCGCCCCGGCCGTAGCCGCCGACGGCGACCAGCGCGACACCGGACGCCGGGGCCCCGGCGTCGGCGAGCAGCGCGGCCAGCCAGTCGTCGGTGAGCCGGGCGAGCGCGGCCCGGCGCGGGCGGCCGGTCAGCCCGGGCCGCTCCAGCAGCGCGGTCCTGGCCGCCGCGTGGCCGAGGGGGTCGGAGGAGCTGGTCTCGGTGGTCATGCGCGTGGGTCCCGTCCGTGGTGCGGATGAGCCGTCGTGGGGGCCGGCCGGTGGGGCTGGGCCGTCGCGGGGCCGGGCGTCGCGGGGCCGAGCCGTCGTACGGCTGAGCGGGGATGCGCCGACGGGCGGACCCGCGCCCCGGGCAGGGGGCGGATCCGCCGGATCGGTCAGTGCCTCACAGGGCGTCCGGGCCGCGTTCGCCGGTGCGGACCCGGACGGCGGTGTCGACCGGGACGCTCCACACCTTCCCGTCGCCGATCTTGCCGGTGCGGGCGGCCTTCACCAGGACGTCGATCAGGTCGTCGGCGTCCTCGTCCTCGACCAGGACCTCGATCCTGACCTTCGGTACCAGGTCGACGGTGTACTCGGCGCCCCGGTAGACCTCGGTGTGGCCGCGCTGGCGGCCGTAGCCGCTGGCCTCGGTGACGGTCAGGCCGTGGACCCCGAAGGCCTGCAGCGCGGCCTTCACCTCGTCCAGGCGGTAGGGCTTGATCACGGCGGTGATGAGCTTCATCAGGCGTCGACCTCGGTCTTCTCAACGGACGTCCCGACGGACGTGTCGGCGGACTTTCCGGCGGGCGGGTCGGCGGGCTTCCCGGCGGGCTTCCCGCCGGGCGCGGCACCGGCGCCCACGGTCGGGAGCGCCCGGGCCAGCCCCGCGCCGACGGCGCTGAAATCGTAGGCGGACTCGGCGTGTTCGGCCTGGTCGATGCCGGCCACCTCGACCTCCTCGGGGACCCGGAAGCCGACCAGCTTGTCGACCGCCTTGGCCAGCAGCCAGGACAGCACGAAGGAGTACGCGGCGACCACCGCCACGCCCATCGCCTGCTTGCCGAGCTGGCCGAGCCCGCCGCCGTAGAACAGGCCCTTGGCGGTCTGGCCGACCCCGCCGGTGGCGAACAGGCCGATCAGCAGCGAGCCGATCGCCCCGCCCACCGCGTGCACGCCGACCACGTCGAGCGAGTCGTCGAAGCCCCAGCGGTACTTGAGCGAGACGGCGGCGGCGCAGACGGCGCCCGCGATCAGGCCGATGGCCACCGCGCCGAGCGGGCTGACCGAGCCGCAGGCCGGGGTGATCGCGACCAGCCCGGCCACCGCGCCGGAGGCGGCGCCCAGCGTGGTGAACGCGCCGTGCTTGAGCTTCTCGAAGACCAGCCAGCCGACCAGCGCCGCACCGGTGGCGACCTGGGTGTTCACCATCGCCATCGCGGCCACGCCGTTGGCGGCCAGCGCCGAGCCCGCGTTGAAGCCGAACCAGCCGAACCAGAGCAGCCCGGAGCCGAGCATCACCAGCGGCAGGCTGTGCGGGCGCATCGGGTCCTTCTTGAAGCCGACCCGCTTGCCCAGCACCAGGCAGAGCGCGAGGCCCGCGACGCCGGCGTTGATGTGCACGGCCGTGCCGCCGGCGAAGTCGATCACGCCGTTGCGGTCGCCCAGCCAGCCGCCGTTGCCGTTGTCGAAGAAGAACACCCAGTGCGCGACCGGGAAGTAGACCACCGTCACCCAGAGCGCGATGAACAGGCCCCAGGCGGAGAACTTGGCCCGGTCCGCGATCGCACCGCTGATCAGCGCCGGGGTGATGATCGCGAACATCAGCTGGAAGACCGCGAACGCCGTGACCGGGATCGATCCGGTGAGTTCGTTCAGCCCGATGTTGCGCATCCCGAGGAAGTCCAGGTTGCCGATCAGACCGGCGAAGGAGTCGGGCCCGAAGCTGAGCGAGTAGCCGTAGAGCACCCAGAGCACGCTGACGATGCCGAGCGAGAGGAAGCTCATCGCCAGCATGTTCAGTGTGCTCTTGGCCCTGACCATGCCCCCGTAGAAGAAGGCCAGGCCCGGGGTCATCACCATGACCAGGGCCGCACTGATGAGTACGAAGGCGGTGTCGCCCGCGCTGAAGCCGTCCGGCATCGGCGTCTCCTCTGCGTGAGTGCCGCTCCACCCCCGGGTACCTGTCCCGTGCCACCCGGGGTGGCGGCGATGAAGAGGAGAGTGCCGAAGGCTGGTTTCGGCCAGTGCGACCGGTTGTTTCGCGGCCGTGACGCGTGCGTCGCGCGGGTTACGGGCACGTGAACCGCGGCCCGGACGCGGGGCCGGATGGGTTACCGTGCCGCCTCACCGCACCGCCCGGTACCGCCTCACCGCACCGCCCGGGCGCGCTGGGCCCCACCCGGGCCGGCCCCGACGTACCACCGACCGTGACGGCGGCGGCCGTCACGGTCGGTGGAGCCCCGCCGGAGTCGCTCAGACCACCGAGACGAACTCCGGGATGTCCTGGACCACCCGCTCCTTGAGCCGGCTCACCGCGTCCACGCCCTGGAACCGGGCCGCCGCGGCCTCCGTGGTCTTGCGGACCCGGGAGTTCAGCCGCTCCGAGCGCACCTTGGTCGCGATGTCGACCGCCTGCTCGGCGTACCTCGCCGCCTCCTCGGCCTCCCGCTGCAGCAGGTGCACGCTGGCCATGCCGATCAGGTTGAAGGCGTACGACCGCACGTGGTCGTCGTCCTGCCGGAACAGGTCGACCGCGCGCTCCATCACCGGCGCCGACAGCGAGGCGTACAGCTGGGCGTTGTCCGAGTGGTACGCGAGGTCCCGGTAGGAGTGGGCGTTCTCGGCGTTCAGCTCGGCCGGCGAGAAGAACTTCAGCCAGTCCGGGTCGCCGTCACCGTCGCGGATGTCGGTGAAGGTGTCCTCGGACAGCCGGATCGCCCGGGCGCAGCGGTTGATCTCGCCGATGGTGGCGTAGGCGCGCGCCTCCATCGCGTACAGCAGGGACTGCTGCCGCGGGGTGGCGGTGTCCCGGCTGCCGTACTGCGCCAGGTGGATCAGCTCCAGGGCGTCCTCGCCCCGGTTGAGGTGGATCATCTGGCGGCTCATGTCGGTGAGGATCAGCGCGCCGAAGGGGCGGTCGCCGGCCTCCTTGGCCGCGTGCAGCGCCAGCACGTAGTACTTCTGCGCGCTCGGGTGCATCCCGACGTCGTACGACATCCACCCGGCCAGGTGGGCGAGTTCGGCGGTGAGCCGGAACAGCCGCTTGGTGGTGTCCTCGCTGTACGTCTCCTGCAACAGGTCGGTGACCTCGTGGAGCTGGCCGACCACGGCCTTGCGGCGCAGCCCGCCGCCGTTCTGGGCGTCCCACTGACGGAACATGACCGTGGTCTGCTCCAGCAGTTCCAGCTCCGGCTCGGAGAGCCGGCCGGTGAACGCCTCGCCGCCGTTGGCCGCGGTGAGGATCGGGGTGGGGACGCCGGTCGGGCCGGGCGTGAGCCAGCGCTGCATCGGCTCGATCAGCGCGGCGCCGGCGGTCAGCGCGAGGGAGGTGCCGAGGAAGCCCCGGCGGTTGAGCATCAGGTCGCTGCGGGAGTAGTCGCTGATCAGCTGGACGGTCTGCGGGGCGCTCCACGGCAGGTCGACGCCGCCGCCGACGGTGGAGACCGGGATGGCGGCGCGCAGGCCGAGGTCCTCGACCGAGACCACCGAGCCGAAGCGCTCCGAGAACAGCTCGGACATGATCTTGGGGATCGGCTCGCGCGGCTGTTCCCCGTCGAGCCAGCGGCGCACCCGGGAGGTGTCGGTGGACACGTGGTGGGCGCCGATCTGCCGGGCCCGGCGGTTGACCTGGCGGGCCAACTCACCCTTGGACCAGCCGCTGCGGGCGAACCACGTGGTCAGCTTCTCGTTGGGTTGCTTCTCTGCCATGGGAACGTCCCCATCCCGCCCGGCCCCTGCGGGGCCCCCGATCGTGACCGCCCGACGGTTGCGGGCTCTTGCCAGACGTGCCGTGCCTGAGGTGTCGCGGTGCCGCTGGTCCTGCCCTCGCGGTACCGCTCGTCGTACTGGTGTGCCATCGTCCCGGACGGTCCGTCAGATCCCCAACTCCCGTTCCCCGACGGCTCGGAGCAGGCGCTTCGACGACGTCCGTGTGCTGAACGTAGTGCCCCGTGAGGCACCCGTGGGAGCGCCCCTGGCGAAACGCCACCTTTCGCCACCCCCAGGAGTGAACCGAACCCCGGGGGCACACGCTTGACTGGGTAGTCGCGACGGTCCGGCATATGCGGGCCGCCAAGTCCCCCGGCCAACCCCGGTAGACCCGGCAGACCCCGCAATCCATCGCAGTCCCAGGCGAGTTCGGCGCCCACTCGGGACGGCAACCGTCCCGCGCACACGACGATCCGGCATCGGCGCCGCCCCCACAAGGCGGCGCCCGAGGCACACCGCCACAACAGGCGCACGCCAAGCGCTGCGCGCCGCCACCGCACCACGCACCACACACCGGACAATCAACACACAGTCACCGTCCCGTAACCATCGGCAACGAGAACCTGTTGGGGGAGGCATGGACAACCTGTTCGGCGAACTTCGACTGGGGCACCTGCGGCTGGCACCGCTGGGCGCGCGCCGCCGCACCAAGGTCACCGCGTCCCGGGCCGCCGCGGAGTACACCGGCCGCTGGGGCTGGACCGTCGCCACCGGCGAACCGGCCGCCGGCGCGACCGCCCCGACCCGCTGTCCCTGCGGCTCCCGCCGCTGCGCCGCCCCCGGCCTGCACCCCGTGCCCGGCACCACCGGGCCGGCCGACGCCGCCGACGCCGAGGGCTCGGTGCTGTTCCCCACCGGCCGCGCCTTCGACGTGCTGGACGTCCCCGAGCCGGCCGGCCTCCAGGCCCTGGTCCGGCTGGAGCGGATGGGCACCCAGGTCGGCCCGGTACTGGCCCCGCCCACCGGCCGACTGCAGTTCCTGGTCTCCGCCGGCACCGCCCGCCGACTGCCCGACCTGCTGTACCGGATGGGCTGGGACGACGCCGCGCTCGACCTCACCTGCCACGGCGAGGGCAGCTACGTCGCCGCCCCGCCCACCGTGCTCGGCGAGCTCGGCCCGGTCCGCTGGCTGCGCCGCCCCACCCGCGACAACGCCGGCTGCCCGCCCGAGGCCCGGCTGCTGCTCGGCACCCTCGCGTACGCCTGCCACCGCAGCCGCGAGCGCACCGCCGAGCCCGCCTGGATCGCCTCGTAGGACTCCTCCCGGACGCCGAACATCGGACGCCGGACGTCGGCACCCGCCCCCCGGCTCCCCGGACCCCGGACAGGCGAAAGGGCCCGCCCCCGAAGGAGCGGACCCCGACCGACGGGAAGGTCCCGGTCAGTCCCCGATCAGCGCGTCCACGAACGCACCCGGCTCGAACGGCGCCAGGTCGTCCGCACCCTCGCCCAGACCGATCAGCTTCACCGGCACGCCCAGCTCGCGCTGGACCGCGACCACGATGCCGCCCTTGGCGGTGCCGTCCAGCTTGGTCAGCACGATGCCGGTGATGTCCACCACCTCGGCGAACACCCGGGCCTGGATCAGGCCGTTCTGACCGGTGGTGGCGTCCAGCACCAGCAGCACCTCGTCCACCGGGCCGTGCTTCTCGACGACCCGCTTGACCTTGCCCAGCTCGTCCATCAGGCCGGTCTTGGTGTGCAGCCGGCCGGCGGTGTCGATCAGCACGGTGTCGACGCCCTCGGCGATGCCCTCCTTGACCGCGTCGAACGCGATGGAGGCCGGGTCGCCGCCCTCCGGGCCGCGCACGGTGCGCGCACCGACCCGCTCGCCCCAGGTCTGCAGCTGGTCCGCGGCGGCGGCGCGGAAGGTGTCGGCCGCGCCGAGCACCACGGTGCGGCCGTCGGCGACCAGCACGCGCGCCAGCTTGCCGGTGGTGGTGGTCTTGCCGACGCCGTTGACGCCGACGACCAGGACCACGGCCGGGCCCTCCTCGTGCTTGGTGGAGCGGACGGTGCGGTCGGCGTCCTTGCCGACCAGCTCGACCAGCTCCTCGCGCAGCAGGGCGCGCAGCTCGTCGGGGGTACGGGTGCCGAGCACCTTCACCCGGGTGCGCAGCCGCTCGACCAGCTCCTGGGTCGGGGCGACGCCGACGTCCGCGGTGAGCAGGGTCTCCTCGATCTCCTCCCAGGTGTCCTCGTCCAGGTGCTCGCGGGAGAGCAGCGAGAGCAGGCCCTTGCCCAGCGAGTTCTGCGAGCGGGAGAGCCGGGAGCGCAGCCGGACCAGCCGGCCGGCGGTGGGCTCGGGGACCTCGACGGCGGGCGCCGCCTCGGCCTCGGCCGGGGCTTCGACCACCACCTCCTCGGCGGGCTCGACGGCCTCGGGGAGCGGCACCTCCTCGACGGTACGGCGGGGCTCGTCGGTCGGCGGCGCGGCCTCCTCGCCGACCTGGGGCTCCTGCGGGGTGGTCTTCGGCGCCGTGATGACCGGCGCCTGCGACTTCGGGGGCAGCTGCTGGCGTCGTCTGCCGGAAACGACGAGGCCCGCGATCGCGCCGACGGCGACCACGGCGATGACTACGGCAAGGATCACGTATTCCATAACCGCTCCAGTATCCGTGACCGGAGCCGTTCCGGACCGCAGCGCGGCTAGACCGTCACCGTACGGAGGCCTGTCGGCCGCCGCTCCCGGCGCTCCCGGTGCTCCTCGCGCAGCCGCTGGCTGATCACCTGGGAGATCCCGTCGCCCTTCATGGTCACGCCGTACAGGGCGTCGGCGGACTCCATGGTCAGCTTCTGGTGGGTGATCACGATCAGCTGGGAGCTCTCCCGGAGCTCCTCCATGATCCCGACCAGCCGGCGCAGGTTGGTCTCGTCCAGCGCCGCCTCCACCTCGTCCATCACGTAGAACGGGCTGGGCCGGGCCTTGAAGATCGCCACCAGCAGGGCCACCGCGGTCAGCGAGCGCTCGCCGCCGGACAGCAGCGACAGCCGCTTGACCTTCTTGCCGGGCGGACGGGCCTCCACCTCCACCCCGGTGGTGAGCATGTCGTCCGGGTCGGTCAGCACCAGCCGCCCCTCGCCGCCGGGGAAGAGCCGGGCGAAGACGCCCTCGAACTGGGCGGCGGTGTCGTGGTAGGCGGCGCTGAACAGCTGCTCGACCCGCTGGTCCACGTCCCGGACGATGTCCAGCAGGTCGCGCCGACCGCGCTTGAGGTCGTCCAGCTGCTCGCCGAGGAAGGTGTGGCGCTCCTCCAGCGCGGCGAACTCCTCCAGCGCCAGCGGGTTGACCTTGCCCAGCTGCTGGTACGCCTTCTCGGCGGCCCACAGCCGCTTCTCCTGCTCGGCCCGGACGTACGGGTACGGCTCCCCCGGCTCCTGCCCGTCCTCCGCCGCCGAGGGCGGTACGGGCCGGTCCGGCCCGTACGAGGCCAGCAGCTCGCCGCCGTCGATGCCGAACTCCTCCAGCGCGCGGGCCTCCAACTGCTCGATCCGCAGCCGCTTCTCGGCCCGCAGCACCTCGTCCCGGTGCCCGGCGTCGACCAGCTTGTCCAGCTCCTCCTTGAGCCCGCGCCCGTGTTCGCGGTGCTCCCGGAGCTCGCGCTCCCGCTCGGCGAGCGCCTGTTCGACGGCCGCCCGCCCGGCGTCCGCGCGGGCCAGCGAGACCTCCAGGCAGGCGAGCAGCTGCCGGGCGCCCGCCGCGACGGCGTTCGCCACCCGGGCGTCGTGCTCGGCGCGCCGGCGGCGCTCGGCGGCCCGGGCGCGCGCCTCGCGCTCGGCGCGGGCGGCCCGGTCCAGCTGGTCGGCCCGGCCGGTCAGGGCGCGGACCCGCTCCTCGTGGGTGCGCACCGAGAGCCGGGCCTCCAGTTCGGCCTGCCGGGCGGCCGAGGCGGCCTCGGTGAGCCGCTGCTGCTCGGCCCGGTCCGGCTCGTCCTCCCCCGCGTCCGCCGACTCCTCGGCGACGGCCAGCCGTTCGGCCAGTTCCTCGGCGGCGGTGAGCAGTTCGGCCAGGCCCTGTTCGGCCCGCGCGGCGGCGGCCGAGAGCCGTTCGGCCTCCCCGGCGGCGGCCCGGGCCTGCCCGCCGAGCCGGCCGAGCGAGCCCGCCACCCGGGCCCGCTCCTGCTCGGCCTGCCGTCGCTGTTCGCCGAGCCGCTCCAGTTCGGCGGCCGACTCCCCGCGCAGTGCGGTGAGTTCGGCCAGCCGCCCGGCGGACTCGGCGCAGCGCAGGTCGACCTCCGTGATCGCCCGGGCGGCCCGGTCCACCGCCGCCCGGGTCTCCAGCTCGCTGGGCGCGCCGGCGGAGCCGCCGTGGGCGAAGCCGGCGCCCAGCCGGTCGCCCTCGGCGGTGACGGCGGACAGTGCGGGGCGTTCGGCGACCAGGCGCAGGGCCTGGTCCAGGTCGGCGACCACGGCCACCCCGGCCAGTCGGTTGCGTACGGCGGCGATCAACTCGGCGGGCCCGTCGACCAGTTCGGCGGCCCAGCGGGCTCCTTCGGGCAACTCGCCCTCGGTCCGGGGCAGTTCGGCGGCCCCGGCGACCAACAGCGCGGCCCGCCCGGCGTCCTGGGCGCGCAGCAGCCGCAGCGCCCCGGCGGCGGCGCCGGGCGAGTCGACCGCCACCGCGTCGGCGGCCGCGCCGAGCGCGGCGGCGAGCGGCACCTCGTAGCCGGGTTCGATCCGCAGCAGCGCGGCGGCCGGGCCGAGCACGCCGGCCAGTCGCTCCCCCGCGTCCAGCAGCGCGCCGGTGCCGTCCTTGCGGCGCAGTCCGAGCGAGAGCGCCTCGTGCCGCGCGGTCAGCGCGGCCCGCTCGCGTTCGGCGGCTCCGGCCGCCTCCCGGGCCGCCGCCAGCTCCCGTTCGACCTCGGCCAGCCGGGCCCGGGCCCGCTGGTAGCCGTCCTCGGCCCGTCCGTCCTCGGCGGCCGAGCCGTCCACCTGCTGCTGGAGCTCGTCCAGTTCGCCCTGGGCGGCCCCGGCGCGCAGCAGGGCCTCGTCCCTGGCCTCGGCGAGCCGGCCGAGCTCGGCCTGCGCCGAACCGGCCCGGGAGCGGGCGGCGGCGGCCTGTCCCTGGAGCCGGGCCAGGCCCTCCCGGCGGTCGGCGATGGCCCGGGTGGCGTCCCGCAGCCGGCGTTCCTCGGCGGCCAGCGCGGATTCGAGTCCGCTCTTGTGCTCGACCGCCTCGGCCAGCGCGTACTGGGCCTCCTCCAGCGCCTCGGCGAGTGCGGCCTCCTCCTCGCGGACCCGCTCGGCGTCCCGTTCCAGCTCCTCCGGGTCCCGGCCGCGGCGTTCCTCGACCGTGCCCCCGGCGACGGCGTGCCGGGCCCGGGCCTCGGCCAGTCCGATCGTGCCGCGGGTGCGTTCGGCGAGCGCGGAGAGCCGGTACCAGGTCTGCCGGGCGGCCTCCAGGCCCGGCCCGAGCTGCTGGACCTGCGCCTCCAGCACGCGTTCGCGCTGCACCGCCCCGGCCAGTTCCTGTTCGACGGTGGTCCGGCGCAGCCGCAGGGCCAACTCGTCGGCGACCTCGGCCTCGACGGCCCGGCGCAGGGCGAGCAGGTCGTCGGCGAGCAGCCGCAGCCGGGCGTCGCGCAGGTCGGCCTGGATGCCGGCGGCCCGGCGGGCGACCCTGGCCTGCTTGCCGAGCGGGCCGAGCTGGCGGCGCAGTTCGGCGACCAGGTCCTGGACCCGGTTGAGGTTGGCCTGCATCGCGTCCAGCTTCCGCAGCGCCTTCTCCTTGCGCTTGCGGTGCTTGAGGACGCCGGCCGCCTCCTCGATGAAGGCGCGCCGGCCCATCGGGTCGGCGTGCAGGACGGAGTCGAGCCGGCCCTGCCCGACGATGACGTGCATCTCGCGGCCGATGCCGGAGTCGGAGAGCAGTTCCTGGACGTCCAGCAGGCGGCAGGTCTCGCCGTTGAGCGCGTACTCGCTGCCGCCGTTGCGGAACATGGTCCGGGTGATCGTCACCTCGGCGTAGTCGATCGGCAGGGCGCCGTCGGCGTTGTCGATGGTGAGGCTGACCTCGGCGCGGCCCAGCGGGGCGCGCCCGCTGGTCCCGGCGAAGATGACGTCCTCCATCTTGCCGCCGCGCAGCGACTTGGCGCCCTGCTCACCCATCACCCAGGACAGCGCGTCCACCACGTTGGACTTGCCGGAGCCGTTCGGGCCGACCACGCAGGTGATGCCCGGTTCGAAGCGCAGGGTGGTGCTGGAGGCGAAGGACTTGAACCCGCGCAGCGTCAGACTCTTCAGGTGCACGCGGCCGGTCCCCTCATTCGCTCACGACGGGAACCGACTGTATCCGCAGTCCGACACGACGAAGGGACGCCACATCCGGGCGTCCCTTGCAAAGCTGCGTCCCTTTCGGGGCGGCTCAGTGCACAGCGGCGTCGATCTGGGAGGACCGGGGCGGGGCTCAGGTGAGAGCCGGCTCCCGCTGGTCCAGATCGATGCTGTTGAGCAGCGAGTGCTCGTCAGCGACAGCGGTGAGCGCGTCGTTCTCAGCCTGCATCCGAAGGAGCTCGGACTCAAGATCCTGGACGCGCTGCTGAAGCCGTCGCATCTCGGAGAGCATTCGCGGGTCGGGGCCGCCGACGTACCCGAGAAGCGCCTTTGCCATGATGAATGGTCCTCCACGCTGAGTGACCGAACCGGAACGGTACAGGTCTAGGGGGAAGGGGGACGCACGCGCGGCGCGCACCGGAAGTGCTGGCTGGGCACTACGGCACAACCGCCGTGAGCTGGGCTCACGAGAGCATGCGCCTGCCGGGGAACGCGATCGTGTGCGCGGGCTTCAAGCGTCTCACCAAAGACGGAAAGGGTCAACACGATCACCGCACGCTACCGCGCCCCTGTCACCTGCCCGGCGGTGTCGTCACGCCTGGGGGTCTCGGGCCCGGGTCCACCACGTGCTCGTGGATCATCGTTCGATGCGGAGTCAACCACGAGTCTGCCCGAATGGCAACCGTATGACACCGACGGTTGCCGATCATTTCCGGGGCGCGACGGCGGCGCCCTGCGGGGCGACGGCTCAGCGGATCTCGAAACCCTCGTAACCTGCGCCGACGGCGGTCCAGATCTCCGTCACGCCGCTCACCGCGCCGGGCGTGTCGGGGCCGCGCAGCTGGGCCAGCAGCAGCTCGCAGTCGGCGGCCAGGCCCTCGGCCACCACCTGCACCCGGCCGTCGCCGAGGTTGCTCGCATAGCCGGTCAGGCCGATCTCCAGCGCCCGCGCCCTGGTCCACCAGCGGAACCCGACCTGCTGGACCTTCCCCCGGACCCAGGCGGTCACCCGGACCGGTTCATCACTGTGGGCATCGCGACCGTGCATGCCCCCGACCCTAACGGGCCCCGGGGCAGGTCACCGCTCCAGGCCTGCCGGGGACGGCGAACGGCCCCGCCGGTCGGAACCGGCGGGGCCGTGGGGATCGCGGACGGATCAGCGGATCAGCGGGTCACCAGTCCCCGCCACCGCCGCCGAAGTCGCCACCGCCGCCGCCGAAGTCGGAGCTGCTGAACCCGCCGAAGTCCGAGGAGTTGAAGTCGGCGCCGGTGAAGTCGCCGCCCTCGTACTGGTCCTGGTAGCCGCCGTGGCCGCCCTCCATCATCGGGGCCGCCGCGTAGGCCGGGGAGCTCATCATCGAGCCGAGCATGGTGCCGACCAGCAGGCCGCCCAGCAGGCTGCCGCCGCCGAAGCCGCTGTAGTACCCGCCGGCGTACGGCGCGTAGGCCGGGCCCGCGTTCCAGTACGGCTGCGGGCCGTGCTCGGTGTCGACGGTGCGCACCGCCGGGTCGAGGCCGGCCGCGACGCGGTCCGCGTCGGCCTGGCAGACCGGGACGGGGCGGGCGGAGCCGCCGGCCGGGGCCCAGTCGACGTCCTTGACGGACGGGCCGTGCCGCGGGTCCATGAAGCACGGGGGGCGCCGCTCGGGCAGCGGGCGCTTCTCGCGCCGGGCGGCCAGGGTGGCCAGCTGGAACCGGCCCTCCTCGATCGCCTCGGTGACCTGCTTGACGTCCTCGGGCTTCTTCGCCTCCTCCATCAGCCGCTTGGACTTCTCGTACGAGTCCAGGGCGTGGCTGTAGTCGGTGCGCTGGGCGTCGTCGGCGTCGGCGGCACGCGGGTTGAAGTCGAGCCGCTCCAGCTCGACGCCGAAGGCGGTGATGTCCTCGTCGACGACGCGGCGCAGCTGCTCCAGCTCGGCCCGGGCCTGCTCCTCCTTGCGCTTCTTGGCGCGGCGGAAGAGGAAGAAGACACCGGCGCCGGCCAGCGCCAGCAGCAGGACCGGGATGATCACCCAGGCGATCGAGGTCGAGGAGCTGTGGTTGACCCCGGTGCCCTTGGTCTGCGGGGCGGCCTGGTCGACGAAGTCGTTCAGGGTGGCGTTGATGTCGCCGCCGTGGGCGCGGGAGACGGCTCCGTAGAGGTTCTTCACCACGTTCGGCTTCATGGCGCCGCCGTCCGCGTCCGCCCTGAACCCGTCGGCACCGAGCCAGACGGCGTAGACGCCGTCGATGCCCACCAGGGCGCGCAGGTCCTTGAAGATGGTGTCCTTGTTGGCGCTGTCGGGGACGACCGCGACGAAGATCGGCTTGTCGGCCTTCTCGATCTTCTTGGTCAGGGCGTCCGCCTGGGCCTGACTGAACCGGTCCTGCATCGCCGGGGCGACGTAGACCTGGCCCGTCTTGAGGGTGGCCGCGGCGTCGCTCAGACCACCGGCGGCCGAGGCCGCCGGGGCGAACATGAGCAGCGCCCCGAGCAGCGCCGCCACCAGGGCAAGTGGCCCGGCGCCCCGGGAACGTCGTGCAAGGGTTCTCATAACCCCCGACGCTACCGTGACCAGCGGCGGAGCACGCCATACCCTTCGCATACTGGTGATGACAAGATTCCCCGCCGTCCGGCCGGACGGCTCCCCTTCTCGCGGATGACATTTCCCCCAGTCGACCCCGATACGGGTGGGGCGCGGGAACCGCATGAGGCGGCCGGACGTACGTCCCGGCGGGCCCGGGGGCACCGCGGGGGCCGCTCCGGCCCGGTGCGAGGGGGCGTCCCGACCGTACCGCGCGACGGGGCAGACTGTTCCCGGACCGCCGGTCCCATTACTTCTTCTTGACCCAACTCCCGATCGGAGCGCTCGGTGATCATCGGCCTCGTCACGGCTGTGGCGGCATCCGCCTGCTACGGCACCGGCTCGGTCCTCCAGGCCGTCGGATCCCGCCGCTCAGCGCGGGAGGAGGCGGCCAAGGGCGCCGCCGGCTCGACCACCGAGCACGGTGGCCCGAGTCTGTCCTCCACCGCCAAGGCCGCCGTGACCTGGGAGTTCATCACCGGCACGGTGCTCGACCTGATCGGCTTCGGGCTCGGCGCGCTGGCCGCGCGGCTGCTGCCGCTGTTCCTCTCCCAGACCATCATCAGCGCCAACCTGGTGATCACCGCGGTGCTCAGCATCAAGCTGCTGGGCATCCGGCTCAAGCAGTTGGAGTGGGCCTCGATCGGCGTGCTCTGCTCGGCCCTGGTGCTGCTGGCGGTCTCGGCCGGCCCCGAGGGCGGCCACCACGCGTCGATGGCCTTCCACTGGGGGCTGCTGATCGTCACCACCGTGCTGCTGGCCGGCGGCAGCCTGCTGGTGCGCCGGATGGGCTCCAAGGGGGCGATCGTCGCCGGTCTGCTCTCCGGCCTCGGCTTCGGCGCGCTGGGCGTCGGGGTGCGCATCCTGAACGGCGTGGAGCCCTTCGACCTGGTCCGGCTGATCTCCGACCCGGCGCTCTACGCGATCCTGGTCGGCGGCCTCGGCGGCATGTACGTGCACACCGTGGCGCTGCAGATCGGCTCGGTGAACGGTGCCACCGCCGCCCTGGTGGTCGGCGAGACGGTGCTGCCCGGCGCGATCGGCGTGCTCTGGCTCGGCGACTCCTCGAAGGCGGGCCTGGGCTGGCTCGGGGTGGCCGGCTTCCTGCTCGCGGTGGTCTCCGCGGTCGGTGTCGCCTACTTCGGCCAGGACACCCACGGCAACCCCGGCGGGACGCCCGCCGACCATCCCGAACTCGCCCACAAGTAGCGGCGGTCGGCCCCCGCTGCGTCAGTCCCCGCTGCCTCGGTCCCCGCTGCGTCAGTCCCCGCTGCCTCGGTCCCCGCTGCCTCAGTCCCCGCTGCGGTTCCGCGGCACACGCTGGCAGCGGGGGCAGAAGTAGCTGGACCGGTTCATCCAGGCGGCCCGCCGGATCGCGGTGCCGCAGCGGCGGCAGGGCTCGTCCTCGCGGCCGTAGGCGTCGAGGTCCCGGGAGAAGTAGCCGCTCTCGCCGTTCACGTTGACGTAGAGACTGTCGAAGCTGGTGCCGCCCACGGCCAGCGCGGCCGTCATCACGGCCCGGGCGTTGGCCAGCAGCAGTTCGGACTGCGGGCGGGTGAGGGTCGCGGTCGGCCGGTCGTAGTGCAGCTTCGAGCGCCACAGCGCCTCGTCGGCGTAGATGTTGCCGACGCCGCTGATCAGGGTCTGGTCGAGCAGGGCGCGCTTGACGGTGGTGCGCTTGGCGCGCAGCGCGGCGACGAAGGCCGCGTCGTCGAAGCGGGGGTCGAGCGGGTCGCGGGCGATGTGCGCGATGGAGAGCGGGGTGCCCTCGGCGTCCTCCTCGGCCTCCTCGACGGCCAGGCCGCCGAAGGTGCGCTGGTCGACGAAGCGCAGCTCGCGCCCGCCGTCGGCGAAGCGCAGCCGGACCCGCAGGTGGGTCTCGTCGGGCACCGCCGGGTCCTGGACGAGGAGTTGGCCGCTCATCCCGAGGTGGCCGATCAGCGAGGAGCCGGCGCCCGGGCCGCCCAGCGGCACCCAGAGGTACTTGCCGCGGCGCTGCGCGGCACCGAGGACGGTGCCGGTCAGCCGGTCCGCGAAGTCGGCCGCGCCGCCCGGCTGGCGGCGGACCGCGCGCGGGTGCAGCACCTGGACGTCGGCGACGGTGCGCCCGGCGACCCAGTTCGCCAGACCTCGGCGGACGACCTCGACCTCGGGGAGTTCGGGCACGGGAACAGGCCTCCTGCGTACGACGATCCGGCAGGAGGCCAGGCTACTCGCCGGTCAGGCCCCGGCGGGCAGCCGGTCGGCGTACTTCTCCTTGATCGCGCGCCAGGCGCTCTCGGCGGCCTTCTGCTCGGCTTCCTTCTTCGAGCGGCCGACGCCGCTGCCGAAGTCCTCGCCGGCCACCCGGGCCGCCGCGGTGAAGGTCTTCTCGTGGTCCGGACCGGACTCCATGACCACGTACTCGGGCACGCCGATGCCCACCGAGGCGGTGAGCTCCTGGAGGCTGGTCTTCCAGTCCAGTCCGGCACCCAGCTGAGAGGACTCCTCGATCAGCGGGTCGAACAGTCGGTGGACGAACTCGGTCGCCGCGTCCAGGCCCTGGTCCAGGTAGACGGCCCCGATCACGGCCTCGACGGTGTCGGCGAGGATCGACGACTTGTCGCGACCGCCGGTTCCCTCCTCACCCTTGCCGAGGCGGATGAAGGTGCCGAGCTCGAGGCCCCGGCCGACGTCCGCGAGCGCGCGGGAGTTGACCACCGCGGCGCGCAGCTTGGCGAGCGTGCCCTCCGGGACGTCCGGGTGGACGCGGTAGAGGGTGTCCGTCACCACCAGGCCCAGCACCGAGTCGCCGAGGAATTCCAGGCGTTCGTTGGTGGGCAGACCCCCGTTCTCGTACGCGTACGAGCGGTGGGTCAGGGCACGTACCAGAAGGGCGCGCTCGAGCGTGTACCCGAGGCGCCCTTCCAGGACGTCGTATTCGGTCGAAGCCGGCCCACCGGCCTTGCCGCTGCCCGAAGAACCCTTCGAGGCAGAGGACGCCTTGCGGGTGGAGTTACCGTCCGACATCGATCCGTGCACCCCGCCGATCAGACCGAGAGGACCTGGCGGCGGTTGTACGTGCCGCAGCTGGGGCACGCGATGTGGCCGAGCTTCGGCTCGTGGCAGCGGTCGCACGCCACGAGAGCCGGAACAACGGCCTTCCAGTTGGACCGACGGTGGCGCGTGTTGCTGCGCGACATCTTCCGCTTCGGAACAGCCACGGCTACTTCTCCTGGTTCTCGGCGGCACCCTCACGGGTGTCGCTGTTCTTGATCCCGTCACCCTCGTCGCCGGGGGCGGCGGAGAGTCCCTGCAGAGCCGCCCACCGGGGGTCGGCGGCGTCGTGGTGGTGCGCCGGGTCGTCGCTCAGGCGTGCTCCGCACTCGGAGCACAGGCCCAGGCAGTCTTCCTGGCACACCGGCTGCAGCGGCAGTGCGAGCACCACCGCGTCACGCAGCACCGGCTGGAGGTCGAACAGGTCGCCCTCCAAGCGGTAAGTCTCTTCTTCCGAGTCCTCGTCGAGGTCCTCGGTCCCGGTGGTCCGGGCGCGGTGACGCTCGTCGGACTCCGGGTAGTAGTACAGCTCCTGGAAGTCCACGTCGATGTCGAAGTCGACGGGCTCCAGGCACCGGACGCACTCGCCCTCGACGTGGGCGTCGGCGGTGCCGGTGACCAGCACGCCCTCGACCACGGACTCCAGGCGGAGCTCCAGCTCGATCGGGCTCTTCTCCGGGACGCCGATCACGTCGATGATCCCGAAGCCCTCGGGGGCCTCCAGGGTCCGGCTCACCTTACGCATCGAGCCCGGGCGACGGCCGAGCTCGTGCGTGTCGAACACGAGGGGGTCGCGGTGGTCGAGGCGGTTCAAGGTGTCCTGACTTCCATAGGGATCAACGCCGTGCCCCCCGTCACGCGTCGGCGTTGCGAGGGCAAGCCGACAGCCGGACATGGGGATGCCGGAGTGGTCAGACTACCGGAGTCTCCCGCCAGGCCCAACTTCGGTCCCGTCGGGAGGCTCCGGGGCGGCCGCTCAGCGGCCGCCGAGCTCCCTCAGCCTGGTCATGTCGATCATGCTGGTGTCGAAGAAGCTGGTCTCGTCCAGGTTCTGCTGCTGCTGGTGCGGCACGGCCGGGGGCAGGGCGGGCTGCTGCGGGTAGGCGTAGCCGTCGTACGGCTGGGCTGCGTAGCCGTCCTGCTGCTGGGGATAGCCGTAGACGTCCTGTTGCTGGCCCTGGTGCTGGCCCTGGTGCTGCTGGCCGTCGTAGTGGGGCTGCTGCTGGGGGTAGCCGCCCTGCTGCTGGCCCCACTGGGTGTTGTACGGGTCGCTCTGGCCGGCCGGGTCGAAGCCGCCCCCGTACACCTCGGCGTACTGCCCGGCCTGGTGCTGGCCGGTCTGGTGCTGCTGGTGCTGGTGCTGGTCGCCCTGGTGCTGGCCGGTCTGGTGCTGGCCGGTCTGGTGCTGGCCGGTCTGGTGCTGGGCGGCCGCCGCGTACTGGTCCGCGCCGGGGGCCTGCCAGCCCGCCGCGGCCGGGGTCTGCTCCGGCCAGGTCTGCTGCTGCGGGACGTCCTCGCGGTACCAGGCGAGGTCGGCGCCGTCGGCGTCCTCGGCGAAGCCGGCGGCCACCGCCTCCGCGCGCTCCTTGGCCTGCTGGGCCTCGTCGGCGGCGGCCAGGTAGGCGCCCAGGTCGTCGATCGGCTTCTTGCCGAGCAGCTTGTCCCGGCCCTTGCCGACCGCCTCCAGGGTCGCGCTGAGCACGTTCTCCAGCGTGGCGAGCTTCACGTCGACGTACTCGTCGACCTCGGGGCTCGGGCTGTGCCGCTGCGGCTGGAACTCCTCGCCGTCGCTCTCGGCCTCGGCCTCGAAGCCGGCGTCGCCGCGCAGCTTGGTCCGGCCGCGGCCGACCGCGCCGAGCGTCTTGGTCAGCACCACCTCGAAGTTGGCGAGCTTGCTGTCCACGTAGTCGTCGGCCTCGGCACGCTGGGTGTCGACGTCGACCCGGGCCTCGGCCAGGATCCGGTCGGCCTCGTTCTGGGCCCGGCGGACCACCTCGGTGTCGGAGATCAGCGAACCGCGCTCGGAGTGCGCGCCCTGGATGATCCGGTCCGCCTCGGCCTGGGCGTCGGCCACCACCTGCTCGTGGTCGGCCATCACCGACTGGGCCTGGGCGAGTTCGGCGGGCATGGCCGCCTTGAGGTCGTTGAGCAGGCCGATCAGCTCGGCCCGGTTCACCACGCAGGAGGCCGACATCGGCATCGAGCGGGCGTTCTCGACCGCCGCCACGATCTCGTCGACCTTGTTCTGCACGTCCACGGGGCTTCGTCTTTCCGTGTGCCGCCGACGGTCCGGCGGAGGCAGGCCCGGCGCGGTGGACCTCACCGCAGGGCAGGACTACAGACTGTACGGCCCCCGTGCGGCGAGCTCACAACGCCTGCGCCGAACCGGCCTCCACCGCCCCGGACAAGCCATGACGAACCAGCAGAAAGCGGCCCGGCCCGCCGGCCGGCCCTACTGCTCGGCCTTACGCTCCGCGATCCGCTCCACCAGCCGGCGGTGCACCGTCTCCGGCAGCAGGTGCGAGACGTCGCCGCCGTACGAGGCGACCTCCTTGACCAGCGTCGAGGAGAGGAAGCTGTACGTCGGCGAGGTCGGCACGAAGAGCGTCTCGACGCCGGTCAGGCCGTGGTTCATCTGGGCCATCTGCAGCTCGTAGTCGAAGTCGCTGACCGCCCGCAGGCCCTTGATGATCGCCGGGATGTCGCGCTGCCGGCAGTAGTCCACCAGCAGGCCGTGGTGCGACTCGACCACCACGTTCCCGAACGGGACGGTGACCTCCTCGATCAGGCCGATCCGCTCCTCGACGGTGAACATGCCCTGCTTGTTGCGGTTGATCAGGACCGCGACATGCACCACGTCGTACAGCTTGGAGGCCCGCTCGATGATCTCCAGGTGGCCCTTGTGGATCGGGTCGAACGAACCGGGGCAGACGGCTCGGCGCATGGCGTGTGTGCTCCCTCGTGGGGTGACGGCTGCTGCGGGCCGCGGCCCGCTACTCCTGATCGCTGGCCTCGGCGGCGGCGCGACCGTACCAGAGCGTGCCCTCGCCGTAGCGGCGGGAGCGCAGCACCTCGAAGCCCTCGGGCCAGCCGAACTCGCCGCCGCGGGTGCTGCGCTCCACGGTGACGAGTGCGTCCTCCGCGAGCCAGCCCCCAGCCGACAGTGTGATCAGCATCTCGCGCACCTCGTCGTCCGTCACCACGTAGGGCGGGTCGAGGAACACCAGGTCGTACGGGGTCTCCGGGGGCGGCCCGGCGATCACCTTCTCCGCCCTGGCCGCCCGGACCTCCGTGCCCGGCAGGCCGATCGTGCGGACGTTCTCCCGGATCACCCGGGCCGCCTGGGCGTCCGCCTCGACCAGCAGGACGTGCTCGGCGCCGCGCGAGAGCGCCTCCAGGCCGACCGCGCCCGATCCGCCGAACAGGTCCAGCATCCGAGCCCCGTGCAGGGTGCCGCGGAACGCCTCCAGGGTGGAGAACATCGCCTCACGGGCCTTGTCGGAGGTCGGACGGGTGCCCCGGCCGGGCGGTACGGCCAGTCGGCGGCCGCCGGCCGCCCCGGCGATCACGCGGGTCATGGTGGTGGGAGGTCCTTTCGTCGCTGCCCGACCACGCTATCCCGCCCCGGCGGCGAGCGGGCAAACGCCGGCGAGCGGTGGATAACGGCCGGGGCCCCGCCGACGGATCGGCGGGGCCCCGGCGGACACTCGCTAGCTCGCCTCGGAGCCGGCCCCCTGGCTCGGGACCGCCGCGCCGAGCAGCGCCGGCGAGGCGTAGCGGGACCAGGACAGGCAGCCGTCGGGCGGGCAGAACTCGGGGCGGCGCGGGTCGTGCCCGAGCTCGCGCAGCTTGGTCCGGACGGAGTCGGGCGTGCGGCCGAAGCGGGCGGCGATCCGGGCGACGGTCTCGCCGTCGTGGAAGCGCCGGACCAGCTCCTCCTCGTGCTGCGGCACCCACGGGGCGCCGTGTCCGGGGTACAGCTCGCGCAGCACGTCGCGGTCGGGGATGGGTTCGGCGACGTCCGCGACGATCGCCAGCGCCCGCAGCGCGCGGTTGAGCGCGATCCGCAGCGAGGCGACGTCCTCGACCGGCAGGCGGAGCTTGCCCGAGGCCAGCGGCGCGGCGGCCGCCCCCTCACGCCAGCCGGTGAGGGTGAGGGTGACCTCGCGGTCGTCGTCGCTGGCGAGTTCGATCCGGAAGACCTTGTCGCCCAGCGGGAGCTCGTTGAGATGACGGAATGCCATGGCAGGACCCCCAAGTGTCGTGCCAGGAACGCACCTTGGGGGTGCGCCCTGAACAACTACATTCTCTCCCGGGGGTCTGACAGTCGGGCGGTGCCGGAGCCCGCTCAGCCCTTCTCCATGTAGGCGGCGCGGTCCTCGTCGAGCAGGCTCTCCAGCGCGGTGCGCAGCTCCGGGTGGGCGGCCAGCTCCGGGTCCTCGGCGACCAGCCGGGTGGCTTCCGTCCGGGCGGTCAGGATGACCTCCTCGTCCTCCAGCACCGA
Source organism: Kitasatospora sp. NPDC059827 (assembly GCF_042731675.1). Classification (NCBI taxonomy): domain Bacteria; kingdom Bacillati; phylum Actinomycetota; class Actinomycetes; order Kitasatosporales; family Streptomycetaceae; genus Kitasatospora; species Kitasatospora sp. NPDC059827. Next base: position 242,119 of record NZ_JBHWIV010000003.1, read on the forward strand.
CAGCACCTTGAGCGAGGACTTCACCCCGGACTGGGCCTGGCCCAGCACGTCGCCCTCGCGGCGCTGTTCGAGGTCGATCCGGGAGAGCTCGAAGCCGTCCAGGGTGCCGGCCACCGCGTCCAGCCGGGCCCGGGCGGGGCTGGCCGCCGGCATGTCGCTGACCAGCAGGCACAGGCCGGCCGCGCTGCCCCGGCCGACCCGGCCGCGCAGCTGGTGGAGCTGGGAGACGCCGAAGCGGTCGGCGTCCATGATGACCATCACGGTGGAGTTGGGGACGTTGACGCCGACCTCGATGACGGTGGTGGCGACCAGCACGTCCACCTCCCCGGCGGCGAACCGGCGCATCACGTCGTCCTTGGCGTCGGGGGCGAGCCGGCCGTGCAGGATCTCCACCCGCAGTCCGGCCAGCGGGCCCTTCACCAGCTTCTCGGCGGTCTCCACCACCGAGAGCGGGGGCCGCCGTTCGTCGCTCCCGGCGCCGGCGTCGGTGTCGCCGACCTCCTCGAAGTCCTCCGCGGCCGCCTTCCGCCTCTTCTTGGCGGCCTTCGGGTCGGCGGCCGGCTCCTCGTCGCCGATCCGGGGGCAGACCACGTACGCCTGGTGGCCCTTGCCGACCTCCTCGCGGACCCGCTCCCAGGCCCGGGTGAGGAAGTTGGGCTTCTCTAGCGCGGGGACGACGTGGGTGGAGATCGGCGAGCGGCCGGCCGGGAGCTGGTCCAGGACGGAGGTCTCCAAGTCCCCGAAGACGGTCATCGCGACGGTGCGCGGGATCGGGGTGGCGGTCATCACCAGCAGGTGCGGCGGCTGCTGCCCCTTGGCGCGCAGCGCGTCCCGCTGCTCGACGCCGAAGCGGTGCTGCTCGTCCACCACGACCAGGCCGAGGTCCTGGAACCCGACCTTGTCCTCGATCAGCGCGTGGGTGCCGATGGCGAGCCCCGCGTCCCCGCAGACCATGTCCAGCAGCGCCTGGCGGCGGGCGGCGGTGCCCATCGAGCCGGTCAGCAGCACCACCCGGGTGGCGTGCTCGGAGCCGCCGAGCATCCCGCCCTGGGCGAGGTCGCCCATCATCTCGACGATCGAGCGGTGGTGCTGCTGGGCCAGCACCTCGGTGGGGGCCAGCAGTACGGCCTGGCCGCCGGCGTCCACCACCGCGAGCATCGCGCGCAGCGCCACCAAGGTCTTGCCGGAGCCGACCTCGCCCTGGAGCAGCCGGTGCATCGGGTGCTCGGTGGCCAGGTCCGCGGCGATCTCGGCGGAGACCTTCCGCTGGCCCTCGGTGAGGGTGAACGGCAGCCGGGCATCGAAGGCGTCCAACAGGCCGCCGGCCCGGGCCGCCCGGGGCTTGGCCGGCAGCGCGGAGTCGGCGGCCCGGCGCTGGGCGAGGGCGACCTGGAGGACGAAGGCCTCGTCCCAGCGCAGCCGGCCCTGGGCGCGCTCGCGGTCGGCCTGGCTGCCCGGGCGGTGGATCAGCTCCAGCGCCTCGGGCAGCGGGATCAGGTCGTGGCGCTCGCGCAGTTCGGCGGGCAGCGGTTCGCCGACGTCGCCGAGGTGCTTGGTGAGCGCGGTCTCGATGCAGATGGACAGCTTCCAGCTGGGCATCTGGGCACTGGCGCCGTACACCGGGATGAGCCGGCCGGCGAACTGCTTCGCCGCATCGGAGCCCGCTTCCTCGTCGAGCAGCTGGTAGTCGGGCGAGACCAGCTGGCGGCTGCGGTTGAAGACCCCGACCTTGCCCGCGAACAGGCCCTGGGCACCGGCCCTGAGCTCCTTCTGCCGCCAGCCCTGGTTGAAGAACACCAGCGAGAGCCGGCTGCGGCCGTCGGTGACGACCACCTCCAGCCGGTCCCCCTTGCGGCCGCGGAACGGGATCAGGGTGACCTTCTCGATCCGGGCCAGCACGGTGACGTGCTCGTCGACCTCCAGCTCGTCCAGGCTGGTGAGCTGGCCGCGCTCGACGTAGCGGCGGGGGTAGTGGTGCAGCAGGTCCCCGACCGTGCGCAGCTTGAGACTGTCGGCGAGCACCTTCGCGGTGCGGTCGCCGACGAGCTTGGTCAGTGGTTCATCGAGAGCGCCCATCAGGCCCTTGTTTACACCAAGGCACCGACGAACACCGACGAACGGACCGCTACTCCACGCCGATGAGCAGCGGCGTGAACTCCTGGCCGCCGTGGAAGACCACCGAGTCCACCTCCGGCCGCTGCTGGCGGACGTGCGCCACCAGCCGGTCGGCGAGCGCCCGGTCGGCGCCCTCGCCGAGGATCAGGGTGACGAGTTCGCCGCCCGCGCCGAGCATCCGGTCGAGCACGCTCTCGCCGACCTCGGCCAGTCCGGCGCCGATCACCGCGACGTCCCCGTCGATCAGGCCGAGCACGTCGCCGGCCTGGCAGACCCCGGCCATGGTCCAGGACTCCCCCTCGGCGACGGCGAGTTCGGCGTACCGGGTGGCCCCGGCGGCCGAGGTCATGGCGACCACGTCCTCGTCGAAGCGGCGGCCGCCCTCGTGCACGGCGAGCGCGGCCAGGCCCTGCACCGGCGAGCGGGTGGGCAGGACGGCGATCCGCACGCCCTCCTCGCGCAGCTGGTCGGCGGCGGCCCCGGCGGCGGCGCGCAGTTCGGGGTCGTTGAGCAGCAGCACCACCTCGCGGGCGGCCGAGCCGCGGACGGCGTCGGCGAGTTCGGCGCTGGCCGGGCGGCGGTCCGGGTCGGCGTGCAGGACGACGGCGCCGGCCTGCTCGCACAGTTCGGCCAGCCCGTCGCCGGACACCACCGAGAGCACCGCGCGGGTCCGGTGCTCGCGCTCGCCGCGCTCGGCCGCGGTGCCGGCCCGGGCGGCGGCCTCGGCGAAGTGGGTGATCCGGATCTGGTGCGGGCGCCCGGCCCGGACCCCTGCCTCGACGGCGGCGCCCGCGTCGTCCACGTGGACGTGCACGTTCCACAGGCCGTCGCCGCCGCCGATCACCAGCGAGTCGCCGAGCCCGCCGAGCCGCTCGCGCAGCGCGGGCAGCGCCTCGTCCTCGGCGTCCAGCAGGTAGATGACCTCGAAGGCGGGGTGGCCCGGGCCGGGCGGCCGCCGGTGCGGCTCGCAGCTCTCCACCGCCCGGACGTCCCCGCGCAGCGCGACCGGCCCCATCGGCTGCTGCCCGGCGACGGCGTCGGCGAGCGCGCCGAGGACGGCCACCAGGCCGCGCCCGCCGGCGTCCACCACCCCGTTCTCGGCCAGCACGGCGAGCTGCTCGGGGGTGTGCCGCAGGGCGTCCCGGGCGGCCCGGTGGGCGGTGTCGGCGACCTGGGCGAGCCCGTCCCCGGCCCGCACCGCCTCCCGGGCGGCGACCCGGGCGACGGTGAGCAGGGTGCCCTCGACGGGCTCCGCGACGGCCTGGTAGGCGGAGTCGGCGGCGCGCAGCAGGGCGGCCCGCAGCTGGTCGGCGCCGCCGCCCTCGGCCAGCGTCTCGGCGGTGCCGCGCAGCCACTGGGCGAGGATCACCCCGGAGTTGCCGCGGGCGCCGATCAGCGCGCCGCGGGCCATCGCGCGGACGGCGTCGGCCAGCCCGGGCGCCGGCCCGGACTCGGGGTCGGCGAAGCGGCTCTCCACCTCGGCGGCGGCGGACTCGACGGTCAGGTAGAGGTTGGTGCCGGTGTCGCCGTCCGGGACGGGGTACACGTTGAGCGCGTCGATCTCCTCGCGGGCCTGGCCGAGCGCCCGCAGGGCGAGCTGGCACCAGGTGCGCACGGCCGGGGCGTCGAGCGTGTGCAGCACCAGGTCTCCTCCGGGACGGGCCGCCGGACCGGCCCGGGGGCCGCGGCGAGGGGTGATACCGGCAGGTTATCGGGGCTCGGGGAGGGCCGCCGGGGCCCCTGACCGGAGCGATCACCCGGCCGGTCATGGTAGTTTCGTGGGACGGAAGCAAGCGTTGTATGCTCTTCCGGTTGCCTGGAACCGTCCAGGCTCACCCCCTTGTCCGGTCCGGTGCACGCGAGTGTTCTGGTGGGTGAGTGGGTTTTCGAAAGTATCTGATCTGAAGTCTTGGAGTGACTCCTGTGGCTGCCAACTGCGACGTCTGCGGCAAGGGGCCGGGCTTCGGCAACAGCATCTCCCACTCTCACCGCCGTACCCCCCGTCGTTGGAACCCCAACATTCAGACGGTGCGCGCTGTGATTGGGCGTACGCCGAAGCGGCTCAACGTCTGCACCTCGTGCATCAAGGCCGGTAAGGTCTCGCGCTGACGCGCAGACCGGCATGCCGGTCCTCCAGTGAGTCGGTTCATCCCCGGATGGACCGGCTTCGCTGTTTCCGGGACCGGTCAGGCTTTCCGGACGCACACGTGACGGGCGGACCCCCTCGGGGGTCCGCCCGTCGCCGCGTTCCGGCCGGGGCCGCGGGTCAGCGCCAGCGCCAGGCGTGGTCGACCGGGCCGATCCCGGCGCCCAGGGCGAAGCCCCCGGCGATCGCGCCGGTGACGTACTCCTTGGCCGAGCCCACCGCCCCGGGCACCGACTCCCCCTTGGCCAGGCCGGCCGCGATCGAGCTGGCCAGGGTGCAGCCGGTGCCGTGGGTGTGCCGGTTGTCGTAGCGCGGCGCGCGGTACCAGTGCACCTCGCCGGGCCCGCCGTACAGCAGGTCGGCCGCCTCGCCGGCCAGGTGCCCGCCCTTGACCAGCACCCAGCGCGGCCCGAGGTCCAGCAGTGCCTCGGCGGCGGCCAGCATCTGCGACTCGTCCTCGACGGTCCGGCCGGTGAGCTGCGTCACCTCGTGCAGGTTGGGGGTGACCACGGTGGCGACCGGCAGCAGCCGCTCGCGGACGGTGGCGACCGCCTCGGCGGCCAGCAGCGCGTCCCCGTGCTTGGAGACGCCGACCGGGTCGACCACCACCGGGGCGTCCACCCCGGCGAGCAGTTCCGCGACGGTCTCGACCAGTTCGATCGAGGCGAGCATGCCGGTCTTCACCGCCTGCACCCCGATGTCGTCCACCACGCTGCGGAACTGCGCCCGGACGGCTTCGGCGGGCAGTTCCCAGTAGCCCTGGACGCCGAGCGAGTTCTGCGCGGTGACGGCGGTGATCACGCTCATGCCGTGGACGCCGAGGGCGAGCATCGCCTTGAGGTCGGCCTGGATGCCGGCGCCGCCGCCGGAGTCGGAACCGGCGACGGTGAGGACGCGGGGAGGTGCGGTCGAATCCATGGCCCCCAACCTACCCGCGCGCGTTCGGGGTGCCGCCGTCAGAGCACCGCTTCCGATTCCGCCCAGCGGTCCTGCGGCACCGTCTTCAACCTGGTCACCGCGTCGCCGATCGGCAGCAGCTCGATGTCGGTCCGGCGCAGCGCGGTGAAGTGCCCGAACGCACCCCGGTGGACGGCCTCCACCGCGTGCCAGCCGAAGCGGGTGGCGAGCACCCGGTCCCGGGCGGTCGGGGTGCCGCCGCGCTGGGTGTGGCCCAGGATGACCGGGCGGGCCTCCTTGCCGAGCAGGTTCTCCAGCTCGTGGGCGAGCCGGTTGCCGATCCCGCCGAAGGTCCGGTGGCCGTACTGGTCGACCTCGCCGTGGTCGAAGCGCATGGTGCCGGGCGTCGGGGCGGCGCCCTCGGCGACGGCGATGATGGCGAACTTCTTGCCGCGGGCGAAGCGGTCCTCGACCATCCGGGCCACCGCCTCGATGTCGAAGGGCTTCTCCGGGATGAGGATGCCGTGGGCGCCGCCGGCCATGCCCGCGGTGAGGGTGATCCAGCCGGTGTGCCGGCCCATCAACTCCACCACCATGACGCGCTGGTGGGACTCCGCGGTGGTCTTGAGCCGGTCGATCGCCTCGGTCGCCACGTGCACCGCGGTGTCGAAGCCGAAGGTGACGTCGGTGGCGTCGATGTCGTTGTCGATGGTCTTGGGCACCCCGACCACCGGGAGTCCGGCGTCGCTGAACAGCTTGGCGGCGGTCAGCGTCCCCTCGCCGCCGATCGCGACCAGCGCGTCGATGCCGATGTCCCGGGCCAGCGTCTTGGCGTTCTCCACCGCCCAGGCGATCCGCTCGCGCTGCACCCGGGCCGAGCCCAGGATGGTGCCGCCGAGGGTGAGCAGACCGGTGACGTCGTCGTGCGAGACCGGCCGGGTTCTGCCCTCGATCAGCCCGAGGAAGCCGTCCTCGATGCCCACGATCTCGTCGCCGTGCACGTCCGTGCCCCGGTGCACCACCGAGCGGATCACCGCGTTGAGGCCGGGGCAGTCGCCGCCGCTGGTCAGGACACCGATGCGCATGTGTGGTGTGCTCCCGCTCGCCGTGGTTCGGCCCGGCCGCAGCCGACGGCGGGCGGGCTCGGATGGCGCAAGCCTACGCAAAACGCACCCTCGAAGCCCGTCCGCCGCACGTCCGGAGCGTCACGCGCCGTACCGGCGTCCACGCCCCGTCAGCCGTCCTCCGTACCTCACTCGGCGAAGTGGTCCCAGCCGCCGACGCGGTCCCAGGGCGCGCCGTCGACCGTCACCCGTCCGCTGCGCGATCCCCGCGGGCGGCCGGTCACCTCGCCCACCACCCGCCAACGGGACGGGAGTTGGACCCCGCGCGGGAAGGTGGCCACGATCGCGTGGTCCTCGCCGCCGGACAGCACCCAGACCAGCGGGTCCACCCCGACCGCCTGGCCGATGTCGGCCATCTGCGCCGGGACGTCGAAGTCGGCGGCCCTGAGGTCGATGTCCACCTCGCTGGCCCGGGCCACGTGGCCGAGGTCGGCGACCAGCCCGTCGCTCACGTCGATCATCGAGGTGGCGCCCAACTCGGCGGCGGCCGGGCCCGCGTGGTACGGCGGCTCGGGCCGGCGGTGCGCCTCGACGAAGGCGCGCGGGGAGCGGAAGCCGCGTTGCAGCACCGTCAGTCCGGCCGCCGACCAGCCGAGCCAGCCGCACACCGCGATCACGTCGCCGACCTGGGCGCCGGAGCGCGTCACCGCCGGGCGCCCCTGGAGGTCGCCGAGCGCCGTGATCGCCAGCATGACGGTGTCGCCGCGCACCACGTCGCCCCCGACCACCGTCGCCCCGGCGACCTGGCACTCGTCGCGCAGCCCGTCCATCAGCTCGGTGGCCCAGGTGGTCGGCAGGTCGGCGGGGGCGACCAGCCCGAGCAGTATCGCGGTCGGCACCGCGCCCATCGCGGCCACGTCGGCGAGGTTCTGGGCGGCGGCCTTGCGGCCCACGTCGTAGGCGGTGGACCAGTCCCGGCGGAAGTGCCGGTTCTCGATCAGGACGTCCGTGGTGGCCACCACCCGGCCGTCCGGGGCCTTCACCACCGCGGCGTCGTCCCCGGGGCCGAGGTCGACCGCGTCGGTGAGCGGTACCCGGGCGGTCAGCTCCCTGATGAGACCGAACTCGCCGAGCTCGCCCACGGTCCCCTGCATCTGCCGTCCTCTCGCCTTTCCTCCCCGGACGGCACCGCCGCCCGGGATACGGTCCCCGTCGCTCCCCCCGCGCGCAGCGTACGCCCTCCGGGGGCACCGAAGTCTCCCCTCCCCGGCCCGCTGCGCGGTAGCGTGGTGATCAGCCTGCCGGTGCGCCCGCACCCACCCCTGCACCAGCCCGGGCGGTCCCGGCGGCGATCCCCCCAACCGGCCGCCGGGAGGTCACCCGTGGTACAGGCATACATCCTGATCCAGACCGAAGTAGGAAAGGCCACCGCGGTGGCCGAGACCATCGCGAAGATCCCCGGTGTGATCACCGCCGAGGACGTCACCGGCCCGTACGACGTCATCGTCAAGGCCGAGGCCGACACGGTCGACGACCTGGGCCGCCTGGTGGTCGCCAAGGTCCAGAAGGTGGAGGGCATCACCCGCACCCTCACCTGTCCGGTGGTGCACCTCTGACCCCGGCTACCATCGGCGGGTGGCCAGAGAACTCCGCATCCCCAGGGCGCTGACCGCGCTTCCCGCGCCGGTCCGCTGGCTGGCCGCGCCGGTCGCGCTGACCTGCACCGTGGCGGTGCTCATCGGCAGTTGGAGTTCCGCCGACGACCCCGCGGTGGAGGTCCCGCGGCCGAGCGGGAAGGCCGCGGACCACTGCCGGGCGCTGGGCGCCGCCCTGCCCGAGGAGTTGCTCGGCCGCGCCCGCCGGGACCCGTCCCCGGCCTCCCCGTACGTGGCGGCCTGGGGCGACTCGCCCCGGGTCGTGCTGCGGTGCGGCATCGACCGCCCGGAGGAGTTGGACGGCCCGCACGCCAAGGACCTGTCGCCGACCGTCGACGACGTCACCTGGTGGTCGCAGCAGCTCGCCGACGGCGGCTACCGCTTCGTGGCGACCATGCGGGCCGCCTACGTCGAGGTGACCGTCCCGGCCGGAGCCGCGCAGAACCCCTTCGACCCGGCGGCCGCCCTGACCCCTGCGGTGAAGGCGAACATCCCGGGCTGAGCCCGTACCCGCCCCGAGCCGAAGGGGCGGGCCGGGAAGTCCCGGCCCGCCCCTGTCACGCGTACGGGCCCGCTAGCGCAGCCCGGTCGAGCGGCGCAGCGCGGTCTGCAGCAGCCGGTCGATCAGCTCCGCGTACGAGACCCCGCTGGCCTCCCACATCTTCGGGTAGGCGGAGATCGGGGTGAAGCCCGGCATGGTGTTGATCTCGTTGATCATCCAGCTGCCGTCCTCCAGCAGGAAGAAGTCGACCCGGGCCAGGCCCTCGCAGCCGAAGGCCTCGAACGCGGCCACCGCCTGGCGCCGGATCTCCGCGACCTCCTCGGCGGTCAGCTCGGCCGGGATCCGCACCTCGGAGGAGTCGATGTACTTGGCCTCGAAGTCGTAGAAGTCGAAGCCCTCGCCGACCAGCACCTCGGCCGGGACGCTGGCCCGCGGGCCGTCCTCGAACTCCAGCACCCCGCACTCGATCTCGCGGCCGGAGACCCCCGCCTCGATGATCAGCTTGGGGTCGTGCCGGCGGGCCTCCTCGATCGCGGCGTCCAGCTCGGCCAGGTCCTTGACCTTGGTGATGCCGATGCTGGAGCCGGCCCGGCAGGGCTTCACGAACACCGGCAGGCCCAGCTCGGCGACCCGCTCGCGCACCGCGGCGCGGCCCTGCTCGGTCTCCCAGTCGCGCGGCCGCACGATCGTGTAGTGGCCGACGCCCAGGCCGTGCGAGGCCAGGATCCGCTTGGCGAACTCCTTGTCCATGCCGGCCGCGCTGGCCAGCACGCCGTTGCCGACGTACGGGACGCCGGAGAGTTCCAGCAGGCCCTGGAGGGTGCCGTCCTCGCCCCACGGGCCGTGCAGCAGCGGGAACACCACGTCGACCTCGCCGAGGGCCTTGGGGGCGCTCCCCGGCTCGCTCAGCAGCACCTCCCGGCTGCCCGGCGAGACCGGCAGCGCGACCTGCCCGTCGACGGCCTCGGCGACGTGGGCCACGTCCGGCAGCCGGCCGTCGGTGATGGCCATCCGGGACGGCTCGTCGCTGGTCAGCGCCCAGCGGCCCTCGTGGGTGATGCCGATCGGCAGCACGTCGTACTTGTCACGGTCGATCGCCCGGAGGACGCTGCCCGCGGTGGAGACCGAGATCGCGTGCTCGGAGCTGCGCCCGCCGAAGACCAGCGCGACGCGCGGCTTGGGGGCGGACGGGTCCGGGGTGGTCTGTTCGATGCTCATATCGGGTTTGAGACTACCGTGCGAGGTGTTTCCGGGAAGTCAACGCCGGCCCGGAGAGTCCGCGCCCGGCCCCGGGTGCGGGGCCCGGCGGGCCGGGCCTCAGCGCCGCTCCGCCTTGGCCGAGCGGGACATCAGCACCTGCAGCGCCTCCTGGGTGGGCCGCCCGTTGTGCACCACGTCCACCACCGCCTCGACGATCGGCATGTCGACCCCGCTGCGCCGGGCCAGGTCCAGCACCGACTCGCAGGACTTGACGCCCTCCGCGGTCTGCCGGGTGGCCGCGATGGTCTCGGCCAGCGACATGCCCCGGCCCAGGTTCATCCCGAAGGTGTTGTTGCGCGACAGCGGCGAGGAGCAGGTGGCGACCAGGTCGCCCATGCCCGCCAGCCCCGCGAAGGTGTGCGGGTCGGCGCCCAGCACCTCGCCGAGCCGGGTGGTCTCGGCCAGCCCGCGGGTGATCAGGGTGGCCTTGGTGTTGTCGCCGAGCCCCATGCCGGCCGCCATGCCGACGGCCAGGCCGATCACGTTCTTGACCGCGCCGCCGAGCTCGCAGCCGATCACGTCGGTGTTGGTGTACGGCCGGAAGTACGGCGTGTGGCAGGCCGCCTGGAGCCGCTTGGCGACCGCCTCGTCGGTGCAGGCGACCACGCTCGCGGCGGGCTGCCGGTTGGCGATCTCCTTGGCCAGGTTGGGCCCGCTGACCACCGCGACCCGCTCCGGGCCGACCTTGGTGACCTCGTCGATCACCTCGCTCATCCGCTTGGCGGTGCCGAGTTCGATGCCCTTCATCAGGCTGACCAGCACGGTCTGCGGCTCGATCAGCGGCGCCCAGGCGGCCAGGTTGTCGCGCAGCGTCTGGGAGGGCACCACCAGCACCGCGAAGTCGGCGCCGGCCAGCGCCTCGGCGGCGTCGGTGGTGGCCCGGACGGTGTCGGGCAGCCGGACGCCCGGCAGGTAGTCCGGGTTCTCGTGGGTGGAGTTGACGGCGTCCACCAGCTCCTGGCGGCGGGCCCACAGCACGACCTCGCAGCCCGCGTCGGCCAGCACCATCGCGAACGCGGTGCCCCAGGAGCCCGTCCCCATCACGGCGCAGCGGGTCACCGGCCCGTCCCCTCTTCGTCGTTGTCGCCCCGGCCGCCCTTGGCGCGGCGGCGTTCGGCCAGCGCGGCGGCGGCCCGCTCGCGGGCGGCCTTGCGCATGTCGTAGCGCTCGGCCGGCGGCTCCTCGCCGCGGACCCCGGCCAGCACCTCGGTGATCGCCGCCATGATGTCCTCGGTGGCGTCGTTGAGCACCTGGCCGGTGAGCTCCATGCCCGCGTACTTGCTCAGGTCCACCGCGGGCCCGGCGGCCACGGTCACCCGGTGCCGCGGGAACAGGTTGAACCTGCCCTTGCCGAAACCGGCCCGGCCGTACGGCGGGATGATCTCGTGGGCGCCCCAGTGCGCGACCGGGATGACCGGCGCGCCGGTCATCAGCGCGACCCGGGCGACCCCGTTCTTGCCGGTCATCGGCCACAGGTCCGGGTCCCGGGTGAGCGTTCCCTCCGGGTAGAACTGCACGCACTGGCCGTTGTTGACAGCGTCGATCGCGGCCCGGAAGGCCTGCGCCGCGTCGGTGGACTCGCGGAACACCGGGATCTGGCCGGTCTTGCGCAGCATGAACCCGATGAAGGGGATCGAGAACAGCGAGGACTTGCCGAGGATCCGCGGCGGACGGCCGCTGTTGTACTGCCAGTGCGCGTAGATCACCGGGTCGATGATCGAGTTGTGGTTCACGGCGGCGATGAAGCCGCCCTTCTCCGGAATGTGCTCCCAGCCCCGCCAGTCGGGCTTCACCAACGCGGTCGTCACCGGCTTCACCAGCACGGCCGCGAAGCGGTACCAGATGCCGTAGTCGGCGTTGCCGAACTTGGCGTACGAGCGGCGGGCCACCCCAGGCTCCTTCTCATCGCATGCGGCACGTGGGGTGCCGCGGTCATGGCCTCCCGGTGCCGCGCACCGGCGCGACCGGTGCCCGGGGCACGGGCGCGGAACAGTGTCGCCCGCCTGCTCACCGGCTGTCGAGCGGCCGCGCCAACCCGCCGGGCGGGCGTGATCAAACGCACGTCCGCACAGCTCGGACGGCCTGGCGAGGGTTCCGGGACCGGCGTCACAATGACGCCGATGACCCAGGACACCGTACGCCCCAGCGAGCCCGTCGCGCCCGCCGCACCCGCCGCCGACTGGTCGCTGGTGCTACCGCTCAAGCCGCTCGCCCTCGCGAAGAGCCGACTGGCCCCGTACGCGGGCCCGCACCGGGCCGAGCTGGCCCTCTCCTTCGCCCTCGACACGGTCACCGCCGCGCTGGCCACCCCGGGCGTCTCGCGCGTCCTGGTGGTCACCCCGGACGCCACCGCCGGCGCCCGGCTGGCCGAGCTGGGCGCCCTGGTGGTCGCCGACGAGCCCGGCGGCGGCCTCAACCGGGCGCTGGCGCACGGTGCCTCGGCCGCCCGGGCGCTCGCCCCGCGGGCGCCGCTGGCCGCCCTCTCGGCGGACCTGCCGGCCCTGCGCCCGGCCGAACTCGCCCGGGTGCTGGGCGCGGTGCCGTCGGACGGCCGGGCCTTCCTGCCGGACTCCCCCGGCCTGGGCACCACCCTGCTCGCCTGCGGCGCCGGCCGTCCGCTCGCCCCCGCGTTCGGGGACGGCTCGCGGGCCCGGCACGCGGCCGGCGGGGCGCTCGAACTGCGCCTGGCGGACGTGGAGTCGGTGCGCCGGGACGTCGACACCGGCGCCGACCTCGGCGAGGCCGCCGGGCTCGGCCTCGGCCCGTACACCAGTGCGCTGTTCGCCCGTCTGGACCGCTCCTGACCAGCGGGCCCGTCGGACCCGCTCGCTATGCTGCTGGCATGCAGGCCACCGCGTTCACCTTCGACCCCGCCACCCGAGCCGGCTCGGTGCTGCTCGACGACGGGACCCCGGTGCCGTTCGACGCGGCCGCCTTCGACGCCGGCGGCCTGCTGCTGCTGCGGCCCGGCCAGCGGGTGCGGATCCGCACCGAGGGCGCGGGCGAGGCCCGCCGGGTGGTCTTCGTGACCCTGCAGACCTTCCCCGACCCGGCCGACGGCCGCTGACGGCGTCAACAATCGCTGACGGCGCCGTCCCCCCTCCGGCCGTTCCCGCCCTTCCGGCAGTTCCCGCCGTTCTCGCCGTTCCCACGGATTTCCGCGCCCGGACGGCGGCTGCCGGCGAATCCTGACTAAGCGCCCGGAAATCGAAAGAGCCGCGGCCACCCGGTCTCCGCAATTCGCGGAAGGGGGTGCCGCGGCTCTGTGCCGAAGGCCGTCCGAGGACAGTCGCGCGGGACTTACTTGGCCGAGGCCTTGCGCGCGGTGGTCTTGCGGGTGGCGGTCTTCTTCGCCGGCGCCGTCTTCTTGGCCGTGGCGGTCGCCTTCTTGGCGGTGGCCGTGGTCTTCTTGGCGGCGGCGGTGGTGGTCGCCTTCTTGGCGGCGGCCGTCTTCTTGGTCGCCGCGGCCTTGGTCGCAGCCGCCTTGGTGGCGGTGGCCGTGGTCTTCTTGGCGGCGGCGGTGGTGGTCGCCTTCTTGGCCGTGGCGGTCGCCTTCTTGGCGGTGGCCGTGGTCTTCTTGGCGGCAGCCGTGGTGGTCGCCTTCTTGGCGGCGGCCTTCTTGGCGGCCGGGGCGGCGGCGGCAGCGGTGGCGGCGCGCTTGGTGGCGGCACGCTTGGCGGCCGGGGTCGCGGCGACACCGGTCTTGCCCGGGGTGAGCGAGCCCTTGGGGGCCTTCTTCACCGAGGGGCCTTCCTTCGGCAGCTTCTTGCTGCCGCTGACCAGGTCCTTGAAACCCTGACCCGGACGGAAGCGGGGGACCGAGGTCTTCTTGACCTTGACCCGCTCGCCGGTCTGCGGGTTGCGGGCGAAGCGCGCGGAGCGCTCCACCTTCTCGAAGGTGCCGAAACCGGTGACCGAAACCCGGTCACCGGCCACAACGGCACGGACCATGGTGTCGAGCACTGCGTCGACGGCCTCTGCGGCAGCCTTGCGACCGCCCAGCTGCTCGGCCACCGCTTCGACAAGCTGAGCCTTGTTCACGTCTTCCCCTTCGGAAACGGGCGCCGGATGATTCCATCCGTTCTTTTCGCACGTTAGGTATGTATCTGCGGACTTTCAATTACCAAACGCGCGAATCACCCTAGTGTCGCAATGGATTTGCGCGTCCGCGACCTCAGGCGCGGGGCGGGTGCCCCTCGTCGAGGTCATGTACAAAGCGACTCAACCGCCTTGCCGCCTCCGGAAGATCGCGCTTGGCGGTCTCCGTGACGATGAGCAGTTGACGGGTGAGAGCGGTCTTTGCATCGACAGACACGTTCAGCGCATGCACGCGGGCGTGAGCTTGCTTCAACCGCTCGGCCACAAGCGCGTAGAGCGCTGCGACTTCCTGGTCGTCCGGCGCCTCAGCTGATGTTGCGGAGGTGACGTCCGGCCGATCGTCAATTCGGCGTTCGGATCCCCGGCCCGTGGACTCCTCGGACGCGGGTTCGCCGCCCGCGTACGGAGGTTCATGGTGCCGGTGCATGTACTGATTGTGCCATCTACCCGCAGTTGTACTTGCGCGGGGCCCTCTTCCGCAAAGCCGAATGGGCAATCCGGGGAGCCCCCGGCGCTAACTCGTGCTCCGGAACGACGGATGGCCCGGCCCCCCCGAGGGGGAGCGCGGGCCATCCGGTGGATCGTCAGAATGCTTGTTCTGAGGGGAACTCAGGACACCGGCAGAGTACGGGGCTTGAAGGCCGGACGGGTCGCCTCGTAGGCGGCGATGTCCCCCTCGTTCTGCAGCGTGATGCTGATGTCGTCCAGGCCGTTGAGCAGCCGCCACCGGAGGTTGTCGTCCAGTTCGAAGGGCGCGGTGATGCCTTCGGCCCGGACTTCCCGTGCTTCCAGATCAACGGTGATCTCGGCCGAAGGGTCACTCTCGGTGAGCGACCAGAGGCGCTCCACGGTCTCCTGCGGCAGCACGACGGTCAGCAGACCGTTCTTCAACGAGTTGCCCCGGAAGATGTCGGCGAAGCGCGAGGAGATGACCGCGTGGAAGCCGTAGTTCTGCAGCGCCCAGACCGCGTGCTCCCGGGAGGAGCCGGTGCCGAACTCGGGGCCGGCCACCAGGACGGTGGCGCCCTCGCGCTCGGGCCGGTTGAGGACGAACGACTCGTCCTTGCGCCAGGCCTCGAACAGGCCGTCCTCGAAACCGGATCGGGTGACCTTCTTGAGCCAATGGGCCGGGATGATCTGGTCCGTGTCCACGTTGCTGCGGCGCAGCGGGACGGCCCGGCCGGTGTGGGTGGTGAACTTCTCCATGGCTCAGGCCTCCACGGCGACGTTGGCGGAGTTGGCGGACAGGTCCGACGGGGCGGCCAGCCGGCCCAGGACGGCGGTCGCGGCGGCGACCTGCGGGGAGACCAGGTGGGTGCGGCCGCCCTTGCCCTGGCGGCCCTCGAAGTTGCGGTTCGAGGTGGAGGCGCAGCGCTCCCCCGGGGCGAGCTGGTCGGGGTTCATGCCCAGGCACATCGAGCAGCCGGCGTGCCGCCATTCGGCCCCGGCGGCGGTGAACACCTTGTCCAGGCCCTCCTCGACGGCCTGGAGCGCGACCCGGACGGAGCCGGGGACGACCAGCATCCGCACCCGGTCGGCGACCTTGCGGCCCTCCAGCACGGCGGCGGCGGCGCGCAGGTCCTCGATCCGGCCGTTGGTGCAGGAGCCGACGAAGACCGCGTCGACGGCGACCTCGCGCAGCGGGGTGCCCGCCTCCAGGCCCATGTACGCGAGGGCGTTCTCGGCGGCCGCGCGCTCCTGCGGGTCGGCGAAGTCCGCGGGGTTCGGGACGTCCGCGCCGAGCGGGGCGCCCTGGCCGGGGTTGGTGCCCCAGGTGACGAAGGGGGTGAGCTCGCTCGCGTCGATGAACACCTCGTGGTCGAAGACGGCGTCCTCATCGGTGGTCAGGGTCCGCCAGTACGCGACGGCGGCGTCCCAGTCCTCGCCCCGCGGGGCGTGCGGGCGACCCTGGAGGTAGTCGAAGGTGGTGTCGTCCGGGGCGATCATGCCGGCCCGGGCGCCCGCCTCGATCGACATGTTGCAGACGGTCATCCGGGCCTCCATCGACAGGCTCCGGATCGCCGAACCGCGGTACTCCAGGACGTAGCCCTGGCCGCCGCCGGTGCCGATCTTCGCGATCACGGCCAGGATCAGGTCCTTGGCGGTGACGCCCTCGGGCAGGTCGCCCTCGACGGTGACCGCCATGGTGCGGAACGGCGCCAGCGGCAGGGTCTGGGTGGCCAGCACGTGCTCGACCTGGCTGGTGCCGATGCCGAACGCCAGCGCGCCGAAGGCGCCGTGGGTGGAGGTGTGGGAGTCGCCGCAGACCACGGTGGTGCCGGGCTGGGTCAGGCCGAGCTGGGGGCCGACCACGTGCACCACGCCCTGCTCGACGTCGCCGAGCGAGTGGATCCGTACGCCGAACTCGGCCGCGTTGCGGCGCAGGGTCTCCAGCTGCACCCGGGAGACCGGGTCGGCGATCGGCTTGTCGATGTCCAGGGTCGGGGTGTTGTGGTCCTCGGTGGCGATCGTCAGATCGGTGCGGCGGACCGTACGGCCGGCCAGCCGCAGCCCGTCGAAGGCCTGCGGGCTGGTCACCTCGTGGAGCAGGTGCAGGTCGATGAACAGGAGGTCGGGCTCGCCCTCCGCGCGCCGCACGACGTGGTCGTCCCAGACCTTCTCTGCGAGTGTCCGTCCCATCGGATTCCCTCCAGCCGGCCGCGTTGCCGGCCTTCTCGTGTCGTCGAGGTCATGGCGCGCCCGCCCGTGGGGAGCGTGTTCGCGAGACCTGCACGCCGGATCGCTGTCCACGATGCGGACACTCTGACGAGGCCCCATCCTGGATGTCTCCCGGGCTGCTGCATCCAGAGTGGCGCTTTTCCCGGAAGATTGAACTTGCGTCTCGCGGAATGAGACTGCAGTCTTAGGGCATGGACAACTCTAGCGGCGTCGGCGTTCTCGACAAGGCCGCTCTGGTGCTCAGCGCACTGGAGTCGGGCCCCGCCACGTTGGCGGGGCTGGTCGCCGCCACCGGCCTGGCGCGCCCCACGGCCCACCGACTCGCCGTCGCACTCGAACACCACCGTCTGGTCACCAGGGACATGCAGGGGCGGTTCATCCTCGGCCCCCGCCTGTCCGAACTCTCCGCCGCGGCGGGCGAGGACCGGCTGCTCGCCACCGCGGGCCCGGTCCTGACCCACCTGCGCGACGTCACCGGCGAGAGCGCACAGCTCTACCGCCGGCAGGGCGAGATGCGGATCTGCGTAGCCGCCGCCGAGCGGCTCTCCGGTCTGCGGGACACCGTCCCGGTCGGCAGCACCCTGCCGATGAAGGCCGGCTCGGCCGCCCAGGTCCTGCTCGCCTGGGAGGAGCCCGAGCGGCTCCACCGCGGCCTCCAGGGCGCCCGCTTCACCGCCACCGCGCTCAGCGGCGTCCGGCGGCGCGGCTGGGCCCAGTCGATCGGCGAGCGGGAGCCGGGCGTCGCGTCCGTCTCCGCCCCGGTGCGCGGCCCCTCCAACCGGGTGGTGGCCGCCGTCTCCGTCTCCGGCCCGATCGAGCGCCTGACCCGCCACCCGGGCCGGCTGCACGCCCAGGCCATCATCGAGGCCGCGAACCGGCTCACCGAGGCGCTGCGGCGCAGCTGATCCGGCGGACTCCCCCACCCACCCCGCCGACTCCCCCGTACCCGAATCCCCCACTCCCCCACCGCATGCGAAAGGGCCCCGCTCGGATCGAGCGGGGCCCTTCGAATGTCTGCGCGGCGGAAAAGCAAAAAGACCCCGCGTACGGGGTCTTCCACATTTCTGGCTGGGGTACCAGGACTCGAACCTAGACTAAATGAACCAGAATCACTCGTGCTGCCAATTACACCATACCCCAACGCAAAGCAAGGGCCGATGGGCATATCCTCAAGGAGAACACAGCCACCGGCTTCGTGCTTTGAAGTACCCCCGACCGGATTCGAACCGGCGCTACTGCCGTGAGAGGGCAGCGTGCTAGGCCGCTACACAACGGGGGCATCCTG